>JAOZKQ010000349.1 GCA_029935275.1 Bacteroidales bacterium
AAGAATGAATACATCAAAAATTGCAAATATGGCGTATTGGCTGGTAAGTATCATAGCTATGGTGGTTATATTATGGTATGGAAAAAATATTTTAATCCCATTTGTTCTTGCATTGATTTTATGGTATTTGAAAAGGCAATTAAGACTATTGATCTCAAAAATTAAGTTCAGGGGAGAACCTTTACCTTTATGGTTAGGGCATACCCTTGCATTTCTTTTTCTTTTTATTCTATTGGCAATTAATGTTGAAATTATTTATGCCAGCATCCAGGGTATTCACGAAACTATACCAGTTTATGAATCCAATATTTCTATTGTACAACATAAATTAGATAAGGCTTTTAATATAGATTTGGCAGCCTGGTTAATAGCTCATCCGGTAAATGGTTTCTTAATGGATTTTTTAAAAACTGTACTTAACTCCCTGGCAGCTATTTTAGGAAAAGGCTTTATTATTCTTTTTTATGTAATATTTTTGGTTTTGGAAACCAAAGTTTTTGAAGATAAGCTGAGAGCAATGTATCAGGATGAGAATAAATACAAAGAAATTATCAAATTATTACATAAGCTGGATAAGTCCTTAAGTAAGTATCTTGTTCTAAAAACATTGGTGAGCTTATTAACTGGAATTTTGAGTTATGTTGTACTTGCTATTATTGGTGTTGATTTTGCATTGTTCTGGGCATTTCTTATTTTTTTATTGAACTATATTCCTACTATTGGCTCCCTGGTGGCTACATTATTCCCTACGGTCATAGCCTTACTTCAGGGAGGTTCCTTTTCCCATGCCTTGATGGTTTTGGCCGGGATAGGGGTAATACAGTTATTAGTTGGGAATTTTGTTGAACCAAAAGTGATGGGTAATTCTTTAAATGTGAGTTCACTTGTGGTAATTCTTTCCCTGATACTTTGGGGTACTTTATGGGGGATTATTGGCATGATCATAGCCGTACCGATGACAGTGATTCTAATTATTATTTTTGCTCAGTTTCCCGCTTCCCGTAAAATTGCAATTGTCTTGTCGAAAGATGGTATTATTGATTAATTTAAATTGAATCTTACCTGATATTCCACTATCTTTATTAGTTGAATTCAAATAATTTCCTTTATCATGAATATTGAGGCTTTTTTTAGTCTTACTTATGGATTGTACATCGTAAGTTCAGGCGATCAAAAACAACAAAATGGCTTTGTCGCAAATACTGCTTTTCAGGTAACTTCAGACCCCCCACAACTTGCAGTGGTATGTAATAAAGATAATCTGACTGCTGAAATTATTCAGAAAGTAAAATTATTCTCTGTTTCTGTTTTACAAAAAGAAACAAAACCTGAAACCTTAGGGCTTTTTGGTTATCAGTCCGGAAAAAATGTAAATAAGTTTGAAAATATTAATTCTAAAATCGGAGAAACCGGTGTACCTATTGTGTTGGAGGATACAATTGCATGGTTCGAATGTGAGTTAGTGCAACAATTTGATGTTGGAACACATCTGATCTTTATTGGCAGGATTGTGAATACGGATCTGGTACAAACTGATGAAAAACCCTTGACATATGCCTATTACCGGAATGTGAAAAAAGGTAAAGCACCAAAAAATGCCCCTACTTATCAGGGGAGTAAGGATTCCGCTAAGAAGCCGGGAGTGGAAAAGAAAAAATACAAGTGCCTGATATGTGGCCATATTTACGATCCTGAAGTGGGTGATCCGGATAGCGGAATACCGGCCGGAACGGCTTTTGAAGATTTACCGGATGACTGGGCCTGCCCGGTATGTGGTACTGAAAAGGAAAATTTTGAAGAAGTTTAACCAAATAATAACTAAAAGAAAAAAAACATGAAATCGTTGAAAGGGACAAAAACAGAGCAGAACTTATTAAAATCATTTGCAGGGGAATCCCAGGCCAGGATGCGTTATGATTATTTTGCCAAACAGGCTAAAAAAGAAGGACTGGAACAAATTTCTGCCATTTTTATGGAGACTGCCCTGAATGAAAAAGAACATGCAAAGAGGTTCTTTAAATTTCTTGAGGGGGGTGTAGTTGAAATTACTGCTGCTTATCCGGCTGGGAAAATTGGTACAACACTTGAAAACCTGAAGGCTTCCGCTGACGGAGAAAATGAAGAATGGACAGACCTTTATCCTGCATTCGCTGAGATTGCAGAACAGGAAGGATTTAAAGAGATTGCAGTGGCCTGGAAAATGATTGCTAAGGTTGAAAAAGCACACGAAGAAAGATATAGAAAATTGTATGATAATATTGAAGCAGGAAAAGTATTCGAAAGAAATGGAAAAATCGTATGGAAATGCCGGAATTGCGGCTATATACATGAAGGGGAGAAAGCACCTAAGGTTTGTCCTGCCTGCTTACATCCACAATCCTATTTTGAAATAAAGGAAACCAATTATTAAAACAGGCATATTTATGATAAATAAGTTAGGCGGTGAACTTAAAGTTCACCGCCTAACTTATTAATAGACTTTTTTGTTCAAAATCCATGATTACAAAGAATTCGATTAGTTGTAAATTATCATGTTAGAATAATTTTTTGTTACTACCTTTGGTAAAACAATTGAATAAACCTGATTTTCCCGATATTCTTTGTTATTCAAAGCTTTATTGAGATGAAACGTCTTTTAATTTTTGCCGCTTTTCTATTTTTTTGGAATGATGTGTTTGCCCAGGAAATGGACACAATCAGATTGAAGGAGGTAATAATTATTAGCCAGGTTAATTCAGGTTCCCGGCGAATAGAAATCAGCCATGCAGATGAGTTTAATAAATCTGCAGGTGAGTTAATGCAAAAAATCCCCGGAGTTTCTATTACTAAAAAAAGTGCTTTTTCAATTGAACCTATAATCAATGCTTTCAAATATGACCAGGTAAATACGGTTATAAATGGCTGCGTGTGTGGCTCAGGTTCTTGTCCTAACAGAATGGATCCGATTACTACAAGAATTTCACCGGAAGAAATTAAAGAAATTGAAGTAATTCGTGGACCATACCAGGTTCGTAACGGACAGATTATGGGTGGTTATATTAATATGGTAACCAATAAGGATCCACATTTTGAAAAATTAACTTTTGGCGGTGGACTTGCAACCGAATATAATTTTAATGGGAATGGTTCCCTTTCTTCTTTACGATTAAATGGAGGGAATCAATTATTTGATTTGCAGTTGAATGCAAATTACCGGAAATTTGACAATTATATTTCAGGTGATGGCACAGAAATTTCATCAGCCTATAAGACCTATGGTATTGGTGCATCCCTGGGGATAAATATTTCAGAGAATCAAAGAATCTATGTTGATTATATCTATTCGGAGGCCCGTGATGTTATGCATGCCGGTTTGCCAATGGATGC
>JAOZKQ010000350.1 GCA_029935275.1 Bacteroidales bacterium
TTTAACAGTAACGTACAACTTTACCAGAAGGATACAATGCGATAATGCTTAAATGTTGAGTAAAGCTAAATCCCGCTACTGCGGGGAATAAATGCTATAATACTGGTGCTCGTAAAGACGGATGGCCATTCGTCTCCTGGCTTTACGAATAACAAGAAAGGCAAAAGTATGAAGTAACTGAGTGACAGGGAGCTCATAAAGCCAAAATTATCGAAAAAATACGATGCACCCTGTCTTTTATCAGGTTGAAAACCAAAGCATTTAACAACCTCTTTCATCAACTACATACCTGTATTACCCATCAGAGCTTTCTTTGATCTCCATAACTACAACAAAGATATAGCGCATTGATTTTCATAATTACCCACCAAAATTACACTTTGACCCTTGAAACTTAAGTGTGGATGATGCGCAAGTGAATTTCCAAAGTTTTGTATATTTGTATTTTATTTAAAATCTATTTAAAAAAACAACATGAGAAAAGGTAAAGTATCTAAAGAACTAATGGGTGCCTCATCCATACCACTTATCCTTTCCATTCTGGTACAGGGAAATACTTATGGTTTTGAAATTATTAAAAAGATAAAAATACTTTCAGGAGAGAGAATTCTTTGGAAAGAAGGAAGTATTTATCCGGTACTTAATAGGTTAGAAGCACAAAAACTTGTTAAGTCATATTGGGTAACTGATGGAGACAGACCTCGCAAATACTACTCAATCTGCAAGGCCGGGATAAAAGTCCTGGACAAAAATCAGGAAGAATGGAATTTAATGTCCGGGATATTCAGTAAGCTATGGGATCCACAAACAAATTAAAATTTGAAGATTTACTTAAAGCATGGAAGGAAAAACTTAATCAATTTATGCTTTTCTTCCTTCTGATATCCAGGGATTAAAAAGTCATTTATTGGATCAAACTGTCGAATTGATTTAAAAAGGGCTTAGTAAAAAAAGGCTTTCATAATCGCAACCAAACTGGTTGAAAAACCCGCTATACTGTAAGATGAATATGTACTAACAAACCAGACCTATATACAAACACGAAAAACCCTGATGATAACAGCAAATTGATAATTATTGTTTTTATTTCCTGAAAATATGCAAAATCCAATCCTCCCCATCTGTTGGTGAAGAAAAATGCTGTACCTTTCCACCTATAGTCTTTCCGGGTAAAACAGCTTCACCGGTACGCGGGTTATACCAATAAAAATGGAATGAATGTTTCTTAGCTGTTAAATCAATAGTTAGATCCCCTCCATTCTCATCATAAACAATATACTCTTTACCAGGATTGGCAGAAAGAAGGGCCTTTTCGCCTTCAAGAATAAGTTCATCATGTGCTTGTAGTTCCAATAAATCAGATTTCAATTTATTCCTGAAAAAAGTGGTGGCAATACCAATAAACTCACCTCCTTCCTGCAATATTTTCTGATCCACTGCTCCCTGGCTATAATCAGGATACAGTGCCTGTGCCCCTGTCAGTCCGCAACGCCACATGGCAATTCGTACCTTCGTATTGTTCCAGTCCCCCCTGGTAATAAAAGGCCGCCAGTGATCGGTATGTACAACAGGAACATCACTTTTTGAATATAATTCCAATAAATCTGAACGGCTGGGTATAGATGAACCACCCGTACTGAAATAAGTTCCGTTTTCTGGCATAGCGCCACCGCTTCCTCCACCCGACCGGCTACTTACAGGATGTCGCCAGGGATCATTTTGAAGAAACCAATCAGTAAACCAGTCAATCCATTCTATATTTCTATACTCACCGATATCAATTCCGGTATCCCATAAAATATGAGGATAAGAGGCCAGGCGTGCAATTACATACCGGAAATAGCGAAGTTCTTTAACAGAATGCGGACTTATTCCAAAATTATCAGGTTTCATCGCATCATCGCCGTACAGCATAATATAAGCACCCATATTCAGGTCCCGTGCTGCATCCAGCTTAGCATTTAGCTGATCCCAGAATGGAAGATAAAACTCATCCCCCTCCTTTCCCCTTATATAGGGCACAGCACTTTGTGGCCAGTTTTTTGCCCAATCAACAGGAGCAATTACTAACTCTCCGAAGCCCAGCAGGCGGGCTCCAATTATTTCGTCTGCAAATTGAAGTGACTCCTGGACCATTGGGTCAGAAAGGTTCCGGCCCCGGAACCCCCATTGTGCCCCATCAGCCACTACCGGGCTCCAGATAATAGGGAAATCCCCTCTGTCTGAACCAATTTTCCATTGTTTACCAGATGGGCTAAGCGGTGCATCCAAACCAGAATCAATACAGGTAAAACCACCTGATTTCCTTTCCAGTTCAGGGTCTGAACATTTTGTCATATAATCCCATTTCCCTATTTCACCTGGCATAAAATAAACTTTCCAGGTATCTTTACCAGCATAAAAACCAAATTGCTTAAAAACCTTTCCTGAAGGACTGGTAAAAACAACATTCAGGACAATATCAAATGGATTTCCCAGCCAGGTATTATTTTCAAACCGGGTCTCAAAGCGCTTCCACCTTCCCACTTCTTCACCCTGACCCAAAATACTAATGCATGGATTAAGTACAAAAAATACAAGAATGGCCGCTTTAGCTTGAATTGAGTTCACAAGGACTTAAATTTATTGATTATTCACATTGCCTACAAACTAAAAATTTGAAGTATCAATCAAAAATGATATATTTACTATTGCAAAAAATTCGAAACTTTAAATTTAACAAAATCTTATATAAATGAAAACATCTTACAAACTCCCTGGATTAACATTTTTAATTTTATTAATGCTAGTAAAAACAGGTTTTGCCCAGGACTTCTTTGGTCATACCCAGCATTTATGGAAAGCTGTTCCTGATAAGGTTTATATGCAGGAAGTTGGACAAAAAATCCCACTCACAAAACCAGCTACTTCAATAGCTGTGTTTAATCATCAATGTTATGTTTCCGTAGATGGGAAGATTCACAAACTACTGAATAGTTCCATTGAACCGGTGAAAGACGGACCGGCAAATATAAAAAAACTAAAATCTGTGGAAGGAGTTCTCTGGGCATTAACAACAGATGGGATTTTTCGCTTAAATAATGATAAATGGAAGAGAATTGATGACAAAGAATACGTGGATATTTGTTTGCATTTAGGTGTTCTGCATGCAGCCACCAGAGATGAAGTTTACCGGTTAGAAGGTGATCATTTTACAGACATTAAACCCAAAGCCGGATACCTTTCAAGTGATATAACCATGGTTATGGAGGACGGCAGCCAGGTTCTTGCTGATCCGGTAAGAATTGGCCCCATTGATCGAATTGCCTCCTACAGTGGAACACTTTATGTCCTGAGACCGGGCAAACTGGTTTTATTTGATGGTA
>JAOZKQ010000048.1 GCA_029935275.1 Bacteroidales bacterium
AACACCGATACACTTGAATTGCCGGGTGGAGGAGTAGAAGATTTACCCTCTACCAGGACTAAATTCTGGCAGCGTAACCTACAATATACTTCTGACGGAGTGAAAAGTATTACGGCATACGCAAAGTCTAACGATACGATCGCTCCTGTCTATTCAATTCCGATGTTGTGGGAAGATGATACACCTGAATGGTTTGCAAGTGATGGCCCGGTAGTTTCTCCTGCTGACTCCAGTAGAGAAAATAGGATCTTCAATGATGATGTGAACTGGCCAAACATGAAATACAACCATAACATATATGACATGGATCCGCAATACAATGATGCCAGGATCTATCAACTCAGTGACAGTGCAGGTTTGAATGCCATTAGCTGGTTCAAAAAATATATCTGGGGTCTCGCAAATATTCCTGAACCTACCGACTGGCCAAGTTACATGTGGGATGTTGATGGATGGGCCGGTACCGATCCTGCCTATTATCCAGTGGTATGGCCTCGTTTCGATGGATCATATTCAAATCCCACCCTGCTGTCAGCTTCTATTGAAGGATTACCTCTGGGTGACTTAAACTGGTTTCCTGATGCAAAGGCTTCATGGTTGGTCAATCAAGACGCCATTGCCCAGCATATTCTCAGCCTGAACGAAGATCAATTTATAATTTCAGGCGTAAAGCAAAACAGGAATAAAGTTGCGTTCTCAGTATATCCAAATCCCGTTCAGGACTTCATTACAATAAAAAGCATGCAAAAACTGAACAACCTCAAGATTTACAATGTGGCTGGCAATCTTATAAAGATCGTTGACTTGACCTCTAAGTCTGGCGATATCGATGTTTCTGATCTCCCAGAAGGCATTTATCTGCTTAGAGTAAATTTTGTTGAAGGTGGAACTTATTCTTACAAGATTGTTAAGGAATAAGATGACTATTTTCTCTTCAAATAGAGATCTATAGTAGTTATACCTGAATTATTAAAAGGCGCAGTGATTTGAATAAACCTGATCACTGTGCTTTTTCTTTTTCAAAAATAATATCAGTAAATATCCACCTTCTAAGAAGGTGGCTTCACATCGTCGGTAATAGCAACAAGCCATTTTTTGGACTGGAATCATAATATAGATTCTAAAACTGAATTTTTTGCTGACCGCTAATTAAATTAATTTCTTTTCCATTCCATACAAATTTACCTGACAACCCTTCTGGCAAAACAACTATTCCTTCAATACCATCTTCCTTTATTTGCTTCAGTTCTACAATTATATCACCTGCAAAATGAGGCATTTTTGCTTCTATATATTTCAGGCTACCTAAATGTGGCTCAATAATTACCGTTTTAAAACCGGGAGTCATTGGATTAATACCACAAATAATTGAAAAAAAGTGATAGTTTGGACTTGCACTCCATGCATGGCAGTCTGATCTTGTGGGTTCCGGTGTTTCGGCAAAGGTAGTAAGCCCCATATTTATCATTTCTGTCCATGAATCAAGGATGCTTAAATAGTCATCGGCGAATCCGACTTCCGCCATGGCTTGAATTAGGTAAAACTTAAAATATAAAGTTGTCTGAATTATATTTTCATCATGGAGTACCTTGTCAAATATAGTTTTATTATCCTGAGGCTTAAACATGCCTGTAAGTATTGCAAGGATATTTGCATGTTGGCTAAAAGAAGTTTTTTCAGGCGTATCTGAAAGTAGTCCTTTTACGTTATCCCAGCAAAGTTTATAACTACTGCTTATTAAAGATTGGGAAAGCTTCCTGTATTCTTGCGCCAGATGTTTGTCTTCAAATGCCTCAAACAGTTCGGTAGCCATCTGTAACGCATGTACATATTGCAAGGTAATAATCGAAGAATTTCCATCAATGGCTCCGGCAGGAGTTCCGCCAATAGGTTTTTGACTTTCCCATGGTCCAAAAGACCAATCCACAAAATTCCACCAGTCCATTGGCCCTAACATTCCTGATTCATCAATTTGTTGCCCGTACCAGTACAAAACATTTCGAATAGCATTCAAATATCTCTTAACAAACTCCTGATCATCTCGGTGCATCCAGTAATCGTGAATCATTTCAATCCAGATCAACGAAAATGTAGGTATTACCTGTGGTTGCCAAGAAGGGAAACGACTTTGAGTGAGACCCATTGGCAACATAGAATTATGAAACTGCTCAATAGCATTACGCATTAATCGGTCATCTCCAGCAACATAAAGTGAAATTAATGCTTGTATTCGTGTATCTCCTACATATTGTAATTGTTCATAATAGGGACAGTCATAATAAGTTTCTCCTGCACATAATCGGGCTGTTCGCCAGCCCACTTCCCAAATAGATTGTAATGCAGGATCGTTACTTTTAAATAATGCTTTTTCTTCAAAAGGATAGGCTGTAAAATAACCGTAAAAATCTTCAATAATTAAAGGTTCATTTTTGCTTTCCACAGTTAGTTCCAAATAACGATATGTGCGAAACCATAAAGGTTGAAAACGCCTTTTTTCACCACCATCCGGCCTGAATATATCTGAAGAGAAGCTTGGCATTGTTTTATTATCTATTTGATTGCGGTTACCTTTAACACCTTTTTTATCAACCAATGCTTCTGCATAACTGATTTCAATTATTGAGCCTTTACCACCGCTAACCAATATTTCCGGGTAGGCTGTTGTTAAGTAAGTTTGGTCAAAGAGAATTTTCACTTTGCTATTGGCAGGTATATTAATTGGAGATTCCCCTTTCAAAAAATTCTCCCCAAGGGTAATATTTTCAGTCCGTTTTACCTCATGTATGCGTTGTAGCTTATATTCCATAAATGGTATATTCCTGGGAATCAGAGCCCAATCCCAAAATGTAAACTTTCCTTTGGGAATTCCAACACCTAAAAGTTTAGGAGATTTCCATTCTTTATCATTAAAATCAATTAATTCCCATCCATAAGGATATTTGGAACCATTCACATCATCTCCTGGACCAATCGTTGTATAAGGAGATTCATTAACAGGCGCATAAGCTTCATTTTTATACACTTTCCAGTTATTTCCGGTATTTACTTTCTTTTCTACATTACTGTTTGCCTGAATAATGAAAGCTGTTTTGAAAGAAATCTGTGAAATTGGCATAAATTCACCAAAATTCCAGACAACTGCTGCAAGAACATTTTTGCCCGGTTTTAAATACCTTGCAATATCAATAGTTTCGAAACGCCAATTTGCAAGGTCGCCGCGTGCAGGTCCGTTACATACTTCAATTCCATTTACAAAAAGCCTATAACGGTTATCCCCGGATATATGAATAATAAATTCATCAGGTTGAATATGTAAGTTAAATGTCTTTCTAAAATGAAATACACCATAATCTGTCAATGAAACAGCCGGATAAGTGATCCATTGCGCATTCCATTTACTATTTAATAATGAAGGATTGATTTTTGCAGATTCCTGCCCTTGAATACCAATAGAAAATAATTGAAGAGTTAGAATCCACAACAATTGCAGTTCAGGTATATATTTATTATGTCTCATCAGATCAATAGTTTTTTAAGAAAGTATAAATTAAAAATTCATTCTCTGCTATTAAAAAAGACTAGAGGTATTCCTTATATAGGTAATTACCAAATCCATAGTTTTACCAAAATAATCATTGAACCAGCCCGGAACTTTTCATCCATTTAAAAAGAGGTTCCATCCATTCATCCGTGGGTAGTTTTAGAATAAAACCATGGTTGCCTTTTGGGTAAAGATGCATCTCAGTCGGGATTTTATTCCGTATCAATGCCTGATAAAAACGAATACTATTCTCGACAGGAACAACTGTATCATCTCCGGTATGCGTTAACCAAGTTGGCGGAGTATTTTTATTAACATGCAATTCATTAGAAAAGAGTAAAATTGTTTCCTGTTCCGGGGACTTCCCAAGTAAATTAATCCTGGAACCTTTATGAGTTAATTCATCTTTCATACTAATAACCGGATAAACAAGGATCATAAAATCCGGCCTCAAGCTTGTTTTCTCAAAATTTTGGATATATGATTTATCAAAGTGAGTACCAGCCGTTGAAGCTAAATGCCCTCCGGCCGAAAATCCCATAATTCCAATTTTCTCTGAATCAAGATTCCATTCAGATGCATGTTCCCGTACAACTTTAATAGCCTGTTGGGCATCATGCAGAGGGCCTGTTGCTTTATCAATCATGATTGAATCACTTGGCAACCGATATTTCAAAATGAAAGAAGCAATACCTCTGTTTAAAAACTCTTCAGCTATTTTGATACCTTCAAGCTTATAACTTACAAATTCATAGGCACCTCCCGGACAAATTATTACAGCAACACCAGTCGCTATCTTCTTATCTGGTATATATGCTGACAAAGTAGGCTCTGAGGTTTTCTGGTATCCAAAGAACTGGCTATCCATTTCCATCATTATTTCTTTCATCTGATATGGCTTGCTATTTGGAATGGCACCCGAATAGAGAGGAATTATTTTTTGTGCGTTCAAATTCAGGGCAACTGAAACGAGAAAAAACAAAGTAATTTTGTTAATGATTATTAATATTTGGGAAATGATGGTATTTTTCATCTTTAATTTAAATTTGGCATGACCTATATTAACAGATTTATTTTTCGGCTATATATCCTATTTCCTGCTTTAACACTAATAAAGTATATTCCGCTTGTTTGATTCTTTACGTTCCAGATGAATTGATGCTTACCTCTATTGAATTTCCCACAGACAAGCCTTTCGACAAACCTGCCCTGCATGTTATATATATCAATGCATATTTGCATACTTTTTGAAAGCCTGACCAAAATTAGAGTAGATATTTTAAAAGGATTAGGTTGTACTTTTAATAAACAATTCTCACTTGTTAATGATGAGGGTAATGACTCTAAATCCACAGTAGAATCGGCTTGAAGGTATAATGTAACATCGATTCCAGGCCATGGTGATTCCAAAAACTTAGCTCCTTTATTATGAGCGAAATACATCTTTTGTTTTACTCCATTGTCAGCACGCATCCATAGAAGAGCGTACTTACCTGGGGGTAAATCATTAATTGTTAAAGAGGCCGTTTCAGAGCTTATATCAGCGCTCTGGCCATTAATGCTGGCATTCGGATGATAAATTACATAGCTGGATTTTGTCATTGTATGCATTACTTTCGGTCTGCCAGCACCCCTGGCAGCTGAACTTACACAATTATCATCCGGAATATATTTCGCAAGTTCAATATTATTATCTATGAAAAAATTCTTTACATGAATAATATTATCCAATCCTTCAAATGAACTCTGGCTGTAGGGAACTATATCATCCCAATCACCGCCATAACAGGCTGATCCGCCAGATAATGTCCATGCCCATATTAATCTTCTGAAATATATTTTCGGATTGTCCGGTTCTTTGTAAGTCTCGTACCTGTCCTCCCCATTAAAAACATGAGCAGGAAAGTCCGTATATTCTTCTGCCTGATCCGCTGAAAGAGCATCAAGAGTCTCCAGATGAAATAGGGTCGCCCAATTAGCATTCCTAAAATAAAAATCATCTCCCCGAATGCCCCCGGTTGTAATGAGGTGATTCCATGGATCATTATTCATAAAATAGTTACCCACCTCATTAGCCATCTCCACATTGTGTGGATGGGATTGACCATATTTATAGTCATTAACTACTTCCCATATTATTTCGGGGAATGCAGCGTAACGTGCCACGATATACTTCATTATCCGTCTATGTTGCTCCCCTGAAAGATTGTACCAGAATGTTTCATCACTTGACCAGCCTGTATTACACTCCCCAAAAAGAATAAGCTCAACATACATATCCGGATAATTATCAAGCATCCATATCAACCTGGTATCATTGGTTTGAAAATTATTGATGTCTAATTTGTCGTGATCACCACTTTCAAAAAGGCGATCCCAATCTCTAAGTCCACCTAACATTGATGCCCGAATAAGTGTTATTCCCTTATTCCATGAATCCTTAATAAATTCCTGCCATTTGCTATGAATATCATGAAAAATATAGTACGGGGTATCTCCAATGTTCAAAAACCATTTGCCGTCATCAGTAGCTAATGCCTTGTTGTTTGCAGGGTGTATTTTAAGTTTACCCCTCAAATCTGAATCAACAGATGAGAAGGATCCACTTTCATTATTCAAGCCATAATCCCTAGAAGATACTGATTTCCATAACCAGTTTCCAGTCTCACTAATATAACATCTTGCATGCCACGTATTGTTGCCATCATAAAATGCGTTTACAGTTATTGACAAACCTGAGGGAGAATTGAAAGTAACCTCGCAAGGTGTGTCCAGCGGATTTGGAACAGTTCCATCCCCGGTTAAGGTAATTTCATGAACTCCGTATTTCTGTGCAGTTTCAGTCCCACAGGTAAAATTGACCGCAAGAATTTCACCAAATATAAAACTCAAACAAACCAGTAAGAAAAGTTTCTTTAGACCAAACACTTTTTATTCTTTTTAAGATTTTTCCTGAATATCATTTTGAAATTATTAAACTCTGAATAATATTGTTCAGTATAATGGCCAATCATCGGTCCTAAACGGGGACGCAGGTAAGCCTGCATTATTCATCAGATTTGCTTCAACCGGATAGTTTTTCCAGGCATACCTCACCGCAACCGGATTATTTACACTGTAAGACCAAACCCGAACACTTTTCTCATCTGGATTAATTTTTGCTAAAGCAGGGGAAAATTGTTTATCCGCTCCTGCAATAACAAATCCTTCTATCCTGGTATTATCACGAACTTGCAAACCCGAACCGGTCTCCGAAAAATTAATAATAGCATTACCTCTAACAAATTGCACAGATTCAAACAATGGCCCGCATCTAATTATGCTTTCATACCCATAAACATCATGTAATGCCAGCCGGGACAACCGTTCCCCAACTTCTCTTTTGCGATAAGGATGTATATTCGATACATCCCCTAAATCAATAGCCACAGCCATCCCTGTATGATCAACTTTCTTTAAAGTGAGGCGCTGTCCCTCTCTTATATGAGGCCATGCATTTTCAAGCTCATTTCCTGATTGTTTTCCATCATAACCAGCCAGTTGAACAAAGAAAAAACTCATTTCAGGCAAGTTCCAGGCATTTCTCCATGAATGTATAAGCATAGGAAATAAAGTTTCATATTGTTCTCCCCGCAATGCATTAGATTCACCCTGGTACCAAATCACACCTTGAATGGCAAAGGGTATGTGCGGATATATCATTCCATTATAAAGGTAACCCGGGGCATGGCTTTGATCCGGTACATTAAAAGGATGAACATTCGTAATTGGTTGTCCTGCCTCCAGTGCAGCCTGAGCGCTTAAATACTCATCCAGAATTGTTTTAGTAATCGGTTCTGTACCAAGTATCTCATGTGGCAACCAGCTTTCAGCCGAAGTTCCTCCCCAATAAGAACCAATAATGCCAACCGGCACATTTAGCTTTTCACGTAACTCCAGAGCAAAACTATAGGCTACTGCTGACCATTCTTTTACATTTTCCGGCTTTGCCTTTTCCCATTTTCCTCCGCTATCAAAAACAGGTTCACTTGAGGGCCATTGAGGTTGTAGGAATATTCTCAAATTATCATCCGGGGGAGCTTGTCCTGCAATTGAATTCATATCACTTTGCCAGACCATCATACCCATATTTGACTGGCCAGAAGCTATCCATACTTCTCCAACTGCAATATCCTGAATAAAGATACTATCCGTTGATGAAATCACCAGCATGCTTAAAGATGTTGAAGCATTCATCAGAGGAAGATCAATTCTCCATTTACCTGAGTTATCCGATGTAGTATTGAATTTCTGACTATCGAATTCTATCCGTACGGGTTCACTGGCCTTTGCAAATCCCCAAACAGGCACAATCATATTGCGCTGCATAATCATTCCATCAGAAAATAAAGGAGCTAATTTCAAAGCTTTTTCATCAGGAGGTGAAGGATAAATAAGCTTAAAATTACGAAATGTGATCTCATCATCCTTTGCATAGATACCTGTTGCAGCATACAAGCCTGTAACCCCCCGGCCAAATAATGGTAAGGCATTCTCTATACCCTGTTCAAGTAATACCTCGTCACTTTCACTATCAGTCAGGGTAATTGTCCACGGACGCCAATCATCTTTCTTAATAATCTCCTGAATTTTTAAATTATACCAATGATCCTGATGCATGGGTTTCAAGTTGATACGTGTCCAGGGTCGATAACTGTTATACTTCCACAAGCCAGCTTTCAGTGATCCAATACTGACCCTGAGAATACCAAAATTATCAGTGCCCTGTGCATTTAAAGCAAAGCCTGCTGAACTATGTCTGATATCACCGCTGATATTGAAATCGACACTCATCTCCGACCATCTTGTGTCATTTTTCATATCACCCCGTACAAGAACATTTTGAGGAACAGGTCCTTCTTCCCCGACCTGAGGAGACAAAGAATCCTTCAAATTCCAAATACCCAGAAGCTCAATCCATTCAGGAGCCTCCTCAATCTCGCGGGGATCAGGCAATTTTAATACGTCCCTGTTACATGCCAGACATGAACTAAAAAGAAAAGCAAATAATAAATACTTTACTTTCATCGTAATAGTTTTATACTTTTTAAGCTAATGCCCCTGACTCTGATTGCAGCATCAAATGTTCCCGGCACCTCCCATCCGAAATTCATTGAGGTGATTATCAAATCTTCTAATGTTGTGTTTCTAAAAACATCATGTTCTTTCATTGCCTCAAGAGCTCTTTTTATTAAGGGCTTAATATCTATATGGGTTGTATGCCAGTTACCATCATGCAAACTCACATTACCCCATATTTTTGTTTCAGGCACTCCGTATATGAAAGTACTGGTACCAATATCCCATAAAACAGTTTCATTATACCTTAGAATTGGGTACCTGAAATCAAATGAAGGAAGACCAAACCATATTCTTTGATGATAATCTGCTGAGTTTTTATTGTTATTCACCAACATAAAGTAGAAAGGAGTCTGAGCAGTATGAATGGATGAATTATAAGTTCTGGTTGTCATTTTGTTTTCACACTTTTCAAGTTTTATTTCCATGGAAAAATCCAAACGGTCTGCCTCTCCTACGTTCGGACTTTCATCATGAAAATTCTGGGATATTAACAGATGAGGCCAGGATTGACCATTCAGCCTCGGACTATCATATTCCTTACTGGCATCCACTTCAAGCCAAAGTGAATGATTAGGAAACAAGGCTATCTTTTTACCTTCATTTGCATACTCAATACTACCATCAATACCCTCTGTTGGTGGTGTATGCGCCAGATCGTATTTACTATTCCACTGTGCCAGTATCCATACAGGATGTGAACCATCCTTCCCGAAATCAAGAGTATCAAGAAAGGTTTTTTCAAATCCGCCTCCCTGCTGGACAATGGCAGGATCCAAAGGGGTCAAAGCAAAACCTTTTTCAAACTGAATATCCCGAATCACTTCCGTATAAACTATACTATCAAAGCTTTGGGTGATAAAGATCTTGTCATCTCCATACCCTGTATCCCCGTCACTGGTAGTAACATAAGACCGAACGTGGTATGCAGTACCTGGTAATAAACCGGTAATCAGACTGGAAAACAAATCATCTCCAGGCCCATCGGAGGTTTTGGAATCCTCAAGAGAAGGATTTAAATTTTGGCTCCAACATACTCCTTTTGCAATAATTTGTGCTCCGAAACTTTTTGTAATAACTCCTCCACTTGTTGCTGAAGTATTTGTTACTTCAGTAGCATCATTTGTAGTAATCAGGGGCACAAAAAGGGTTGCAAAAATCTCATTGTTACCATAGGCTATTCCTCCATTATTGGTAGCAAAAGCTCTCACATAATAAGTTGTTCCTCCAGTCAGTCCTGAGAGTTGGGAGGTGAACTTATCAAGTCCCAAAGAATCCAGAGACTTTGCACCTCCAATTGTAGGATCCTCAATTGTATCCCAGCAGATCCCACGGGTTGATATTGCATTTCCTCCATCTGAAATAATTTCACCCCCACCCATTGCTGATGACCCTGTTATGGAATTAATACATAAAGTTTCCACAGTTGCAACGACTGTTGCAGGAATATTTTCATTTTTGCAGGATAGAAGAACTATCATCAAAACAAGCAACTTAAGAATATTCATTATTCCACTTTTCATCCTTTTACTTTTCCCCGTAACAAGTAATGCCTCCTGTTCCAGGCAGTTAATCTGGAAGCTTCAGAACAAAAGATTATTTTGTCCTGTCTAAATTCACCTTTTATGTTGTAAGGCATTTGAATATTGTTTACTATATTATATTTGATTGATTCATTTATTATCAATTATATTTTTATTAAAAAGTATATCTGATCCCAAAATTGCTTGTCCATCCATACCTTTCCACATGAATAGGCCTGGAATCCCCTTTCATGTACTGTTCTTCCTGTATATTGTTAATATTTGAAATGCTGAACATTAATTCCAGCCCTTTTACAGGTAATGTCAATCTGCTTTGGAAATCCCACCTGACAAATGCGATCTTATAAACATGCTTCTCAACAGCACCACTAAGACTGATAGGTATATCACTTATATATTGAAATGAAATCCAGGAATCAAATCCTTTGTAACTAAAGCCAAGTGATGCGTTGGCCAAATGCGAAGGCTGGTTAATCATTGGACCTGCAAAGGCAGAATCCACTCTAATTTTATTATAAATAACTCTTCCTGCATCAGTGGTGTCAACAGATACCATATTTACTTCTTCCCATGGATATTTGGTTTTATTATTTATGTAAGAGTAATTCAATGACAAAGTAAAATAGC
>JAOZKQ010000351.1 GCA_029935275.1 Bacteroidales bacterium
GCAGCCAAATTACCTGTTTTTGTCTTCAACCAATTTATCTGATCATATATAAATATTTTGTCAAGATATTCATTGCTACAAAATAAACATGCTACACCATTATCCTAAGCATTTTATAATAGGTTAAATTAAATTTTCCCCCAACTTTATAAATTGATATGGATATATCGAGTACCCTGAAGTGCTTTCAATAAAAAAGTAGTGCTATGTATTGGGGTTTTGTTGCAGAGAATATTACTATTTCTTATAGATTCTATTTAAATCTCTTTTCAAATTCTTCAAGGCTGATAATAGAAATAATTGTCTTTCCTGTTGGTGTATAATTGGGTGCAGAGCAAGCAAAAAGCTGATCAATAAAGTTTCTCATTTCCTCAATGTTGAGTATTTTGCCATAAGGTATGGCTGCCGTTTTAGCAAGAGAAACCGCAATTTTTTCTGAGTGTTTTTGTATCAAATCTGAGGCCGTTGTTTTGTATTGCTCCAAAATGGAATCAATAAGCTCCGGGATATTACGTTCAGCTACTTCAGGAGGGTAGCCATTTACAATAAGAGAACGGTTCCCAAGATCATTTATATCAAAACCCATAAGATTGAGGTCTTCCATAAGTTCTTTTAATAAAATATAATCTTCCTGGCTTAGCTCTATAGATTCTGGGAAAAGGCTTTGCTGAATGTGAGCCTTACCTGTTTTTATCAGTCGAATATAGTTCTCATATAGTATTTTTTCATGTGCCCTTTTCTGGTCAATAATCATTAAACCAGACTTAACAGGAGTTAAAATATATTTAGCTTTAAACTGGAATATCTGAACGTTCGTTTCACTCAGGGCTAAGCTCCCCTGACTGTCAGATGATTCCCCGCCGTCTGCATCCTGCGGAGAAGGTCTTGTTTTCTCCAGACCAGAATAAAGCTGATCCCAGTTTGTGAGATTTTCCTTTTCCAAAGGAGAGGTTCTGTCCTGATATGCATTTACAGCTTTTGGGTCTTCAAAGGGGTTGAAAGTAGGATTATATTCAATTTTTGGAGTATCTGCTTCCTGTCCTTTTCTTAAAATGGGAATGTCAATGACTCCTTCCGTATTAAAATCAAGCGAGGGGACAATATTAAATTTACCTAATGCCTCTCTAACACTGGCATGGATGATTTGCCAGATGGCCCTTTCATCTTCAAATTTTATTTCCGTTTTGGTAGGATGAATATTAATATCAATATGTTCCGGATCAATTTCGAAATATAGGAAATAGGAAGGAATAGTTTCCGGGGGAAGAATCTCATGATAAGCCTCCATAACTGCCTTATGAAAATATGGGTGCCTCATAAATCGCTGGTTAACAAACAGATATTGTTCGCCATAGGTTTTTCTGGCAAATTCAGGTTTGCCAATATAGCCTTTGATAGCTATGATGGTGGTTTCTGTTTTTACGGGGATCAGGTTTGGTGAAATCCCTCTGCCATAGATCCCTGAAATTCTTTGGGGTAATGATTGAACCACTGGCAGGTTATAGATTTCAGAGTCATTATGATAAAGAGAAAATGATATTCCGGGAAGTGTAAGTGCGATCCGCTGGAATTCCACAATAATATGCCTTAGTTCAGTTGCGTTTGTTTTTAAAAATCTTCGCCGGGCAGGGATATTAAAAAATAGATTTTTTACAATTATATTAGTGCCAGCAGAACAGGATACCGGTGACTGACTTTCAACATTTGATCCGGCTATTCGTATATGCGTTCCAAGCTCATCTTCTATTTTTCTGGTTTTCATTTCTACCTGGGCCACTGCTGCTATTGAGGCTAGTGCTTCTCCCCTGAAACCCATTGTGCGGATCAAAAAAAGATCCTCGGCTTTATTAATTTTGGAAGTTGCGTGTCTTTCAAAAGCCATGCGGGCATCGGTGTCGGACATACCACAACCATTATCAATAACCTGAACCAGGGATTTCCCGGCCTCTTTAATGATTATTTTTATTTCTGAACTGCCTGAATCAACAGCATTTTCAACCAGCTCTTTGATGATTGAAGCAGGCCTCTGAATAACTTCCCCGGCAGCAATCTGATTGGCAACGGAATCGGTTAAGAGATGAATTATATCGGGCATAAAATATCAGCGCTTAATCTTTGACTAAAAAATATTGGAACAAAGATACATGGAATCTTAGAAACAAAAAGGAAATTTATGAAAACAACTTGTTTAAAGACTTATGGGGACTTCTGAAAATTAGTTCAAATCAAATTTATGAAACAATATCGGGATACTGTGAATAAATATGATGAAAGATATGGTATTTTATCTAAAAAATAATAGCCAGGCACCAAAACTTAAAATAAGGATGATTACAAACAAACGGAGGTTAGATTGCCTGGACTGGCGTTTGCGGTATTTATTGACATAACTACCCATCTGGCCTTTCCTTATTTTAGGAATATAGGCTTTTCCATGTTCAACACCCATCTCCGCTTCAATCTGCCGGATCCTTTGGTCCAGGTCTTCTTTCTGTTCATCATAATACCTTGGGCTATAATGAAATCTTTTGTACTTAGGTTTACTAAAGAATGTTGGTATATGTGCCATGGGGTTTTAAAACTAGTTATTTGCAAATTTAAGTAAATATACTATGATTGTCATTAGAAGAATAAAAATAATTGATAATTGACTTTTTCCTTCTGCCTTCAGTTTCCCTCTGTATTTAGTTCAGAACCACAAAATTTACAGTTCTTAGCATCAGAGTCATGACCTTCTTTCAGACACACAGGACATCTTTGGTTACTACTCCAGGTGTGTCTTGTTCTTGAAATTTCAGCTGTTACAATGCCTGTTGGAACCGCAATAATTGCGTAACCAATAATCATTACAATGCTTGCAAGAAATTGTCCAAGGTTGGTCCCAGGTGCAATGTCTCCATAGCCTACTGTAGTTAATGTTGTTATTGCCCAGTAGATGCTTTTTGGAATGCTCGTAAAACCATTCGCTTCCCCTTCAACCAAATACATTAAAGTTCCAATTACAATTACAATGGTAACAACAGTGAAAAGAAATATGCTTATTTTAGTACGGCTTGCTTTCAGGGCCCGCATCAATTGATTGCTTTCAGATGTATATCTCGTTAGTTTGAATAAACGAAATACCCTTAATAGTCTTAATGCCCTTATAATGATCATACCATGGGCCCCTGCAAAAAATATTTCCAAAAAACTGGGAAGGATAGCCATTAAGTCAATGATGCCATAAAAACTAAAAATATATTTTCGTGGCTGTTTTACAATCCATATTCTTAAAATATATTCCACGCTAAAGAAAAAGGTAACCACCCATTCAATAATGTTTAAAGCAGTCCCGTATCTGGAATCTATAGATGAAACACT
>JAOZKQ010000049.1 GCA_029935275.1 Bacteroidales bacterium
AAATAGCTTCTTTCGATGCATCTTGCTTCAAAGCATCAAATACATCCTGATAATCAGCTTCCAATGCATACTCAAGTTCACCTGCATTGTCAATAACCCATTTAGCATTATTATATGCCTCACTAAAATTACCAAGTGTTAAATGTACATCGGCCAACATTGCAGCGGCTGAGCCACTGGAACCACGAGACCGTGCGTTCTGGGTCATTGGTAAATATTGTTTTCCAAAATCCAAATCTGCAATAATTTGTGCATAAACTTCAGCTGCCGGGGTTTTTGAAATATCTCCCAGGGCTTCAGGGTCGGTAACGGCTTCTACAATATGTGGAATATCCCCAAATAAACGCACAAGGTTAAAGTAAGCAAAAGCCCTTGCAAATTTTGCTTCTGCAATTAATTCATCCCGTCTTGTTTCATCAAGGCCCTCAATGCTCTCAGCTCCTGCAATTGCCGCATTTGCAGCACTAATTATAGAGTAAGAGGAAGGCCAAAATGCAGAGACCATCCCGTTATAGGCATCGCTGGTAAAATCATTGATTTGAACACGGCGAGAAGGGGTTGCAGGGTTTCCAATATCAACTATATCACTGAGTAACATTATTGTAAGGCTCATCTTTCTACCCCAATATAGATTATAGGCCATCCTTCCATAAGCCCCAAAAATAGCGGCTTCTACATCTTTATCCGTTTTAAAAAAGCCTTCCGGAGCTAATAAACCAATTGGTTCTTCCTCCAGGTCAGTACAGGCAAACATGCCAAATACAATAAATAAAATTGAAAATATTTTAAGTTTTTTCATCTTAATAAATTTTTAGAATGTTAGATTTAATCCAAGAGTATAAGATTTTGCATTTGGATAACTACCAAAGTCGAAACCAAGGTTAAGGTTACCTGCAGAGGCGCCATCAGTCCTATAATTTACTTCAGGATCAAAACCGCGGTATTTGGTGAAAGTCAAAATGTTTTGCCCACTAACGTAAAACCGTATATTACCCATATGCAGGGAATTACATACGGATTTAGACAATGAGTAACCTAAAGAAATATTTCTTAGACGTACATAACTTCCATCAAAAAGCCATCTTGAAGAAGCATGATAACCACGTGCTAAACTTGCAGCCGGGACATCAGTATCAGTATTAGTTGGGCTCCACCGCCTTAATCCTTCTGTGGTAGAGTTCATAATTCCCCTCAGGGTTTCCAGTTCCATTAAAGTAAAACTGTAAAGATCGTTACCCTGTGAACCTACAAAGAAAATATTCAGGTCAAATCCTTTAAACGAAAAATCATTGTTAAATCCCCAGATAAAATCAGGATGCGGATTTCCAATAATAGTACGGTCATCACCATTAATTTGTCCATCAGGTTCTCCTGTCAAATTACCTTCAGCGTCCCGTCCATTAATGTCCTTATACTTTTCACCGCCGGCAAATTGATCAAAATTGCCCGGTAGAATGGTTTCACCTTCCTGATAAACACCGTCATATACATAACCGTAAAATGAACCTACAGACTTGCCTTCACGCAAAACATTTGTTGTATTTATACCTACCATATGTCCCGGCATAACCCTGTAAAAAATATCATTTCCGTCAGGCAACTCAAGTATTTTGTTTTTGTTAACTGAGAAGTTTAAGTCGCTGGTCCACCTGAATTCCCCGTTAAAATTAACCGTTGTAAGAGTAAATTCTACCCCACTGTTTTGAAGGCTTCCAATATTTTTCAACATTGAGCTGTAGCCTGAGTACTCAGGTAAGGGCAGATTAAATAACAGGTCATGGGTAATTTTACTATAATAATCTGCTACCAGAATAATCCGGTGGTTAAACAAGCCTATGTCAATACCTATATCAGTTTGTGCGGTACTTTCCCATGTCAGGTTATCATTGGCTACAGTTGTTGGACGAACAGCATTTACAACTTCTGAATTTTGAATAGTATGAACCGTTCCGAACCTTGCCAGCGACTGATAAGGTGCAATTGCCTGGTTACCTGTAATACCATAACTGGCACGCAATTTCAACTGGCTAAAAAGGCTGGCATTCTGCATGAATGACTCTTTAATAATATTCCACGCAACAGCCCCGGATGGGAAAAATGCCCACTTATTGTTCTTTGCAAAACGTGATGAGCCATCGTACCTTGCCGTACCTGTAATCAGAAACCTGTCAAAAAGTTTATAATTTATCCGTCCATAGAAAGAGCTCAATTTTGTCATAGTAATTCCGGAATTTGGCTGCATATAATTCGAAGAGCCATCCAAATCCCACCAAAGGAATGCATCGGTAAGGAAAGTCTGGCCAGCCGCCGTCCAATATTCACTGTTAGTTGACTGGTAGGAATAACCAGCCATTGCTGTGATATCATTGTTTCCAAAAGCCTTTGAATAAGTAAAGTAATTTTCATTAATTACAGTCGTGTATTTACCTGCGCTAATACTACCCTGGCCACCAACATTTGCACCTCCAAGTAAGGTAGTTGGCTGGTAATACCCGTTTCTTGAGTTATTGATACTTGTACCTACATTAATTCTGAACTTAAGGTCCCTGAATATGTCATATTCACCAAAAAAATTGGCCTGAAGCCTGTCCTGAATATCTTCATTTGCCAATTCATTAGCAACAGCAACTGGGTTATCATTAGGGTCACCTATCCATGAGATGGCATAGTTTCCATCATCATCGTAAACAGGCAATGTTGGTTCAGCTGTTAAAGCCCCGGAAATAACACCGGTACTATATGAGCCTGAGCTGCCTTCCTGTGTACGAATTCCGTCTCTCACCGACCTGCGTGCAAAAATATTAGCTCCGAACCTAAGCTTCTCTGTAGCTTTAATATCCAGGTTACTTGTTACTGAGTAACGCTTATATCTTGAATTAGTAATAACACCTTTCTGGTCGTAAAGAATACCAGAAACATAATACTTAATATCATCATTTCCTCCACTAAATGAAAGCTGATAGTTTTGAATATTACCAGGTTGAAAGATTTCTTCCTGCCAATCGGTACCGGGACCAATTAAAGCACCATCGAGGGCACCAGGGTCAACTTCATTAATGTAATCTGTAAACTGATCTTTGTTTAATAAAGCCAGGCGATTAATTTCATTTTGAACCGAATAAGAAGCATTTAATTCAATCTGGGTTTTCCCTATTTTACCCCGTTTGGTTGTAACCAAAATAACCCCATTTGCACCACGGGATCCGTATATTGCCGTTGCAGAAGCATCTTTCAATACTTCAATTGATTTGATATCCTCTGGTGGCGGCAATGTGGCTCCGGGAAATCCATCAACTACATATAAAGGATCAGATGAGGAGTTAATAGAAGTTGCACCCCTGATTCGCACCTTATAACTTGAACCAGGTTCTCCATTATTAGCCTGAATTTGTACACCTGAAGCCCGGCCCTGCAAAGATTCAACCATTCCGATTGAAGGATAAGCAGTTATATCCTCTGCTGAAACCGAGGCAACAGAACCAGTTATATCACTCTTTTTTACCCCACCATAACCGGTAACAACTACCTGCTCAAGTCCAACAATGTCTTCTTCGAGGGTAACATTAACAGTCCCTCCTGTGGCAATAACTTCCCTGGAAAGGTAACCAATATAGGAAACTGTTAATACAACTTCTCCTGAGGGAACTTCTGAAAGGGAAAAGTTACCATTAACATCCGTAGCAGTACCAATAGTAGTACCTTTAATAACCACAGTTGCCCCTATTAGCGGCTCGCCATTTACCGAGATAACCTTACCGGTAACCACATTACCCTGAGTTGCTGCTGTTTTATTCGTTTTTTCAGCAACAATTATATCTTTTGGGGAAATAAGAATTTGACGGTTAACTACTAAGAAATTAACTTCTTCATCAGCAAACAGATCTGTCAGAATATCATTTATTTTTTCATTCTTCACTTCAATGTTAACTTTCCGGTTCACATTAACCAGTTTCTGGTTGAACAAGAAGTAGAATTCGCTCTGGCTTTCTATATTGTCCAGCACTTTTTCAACCGTTACATCATATAAATCCAGTGAAATCCTGGCCGTTTGAGAATAAGACTTCTCTCCAAAAGCCTGGGCTACACCAAAAAACAATAATAGTACAGTAATTTTCATAATTAGAAATTTTTTTGAGAAGCACGAACAATATATCAATGCCTCTAGCAATTTACTAGCTTTTTTCATATTTTTGTCAAGTTTAGTGGGTTTTTTCTTCCGCGTGAAGAAATAAATTAAATTATTACCTGCTACTTAATACAGGAGAGCGTTGCACCGCTTTCCTGTTTTTTTATAGGGTTTATATCATAGGCAATTGTTTTAGGTTAAACATAGGGTCTAAAAGTTAATTAGTTTTATTATTTTCCAAACTGGTTTTTATACTCTGGTTTGATAAACATTTCTATTTTCTTTTTAGTAAAAGTTCCATTCGGAAGTTTTACCCTTTTATCCTGAACAAAGTCAATTGGGGAAGTTAATTTTAAAAGTGTAAGTACCTCGTTTAGCGTTTCATCTTCAAATGTTGCCCTGTAACAGTAAGTTTCTATTTCATTGTCCTTTAGTACTATTTCAACATTATACCATCTTCCCAGCCTCTTAATAACCTCATTCATTGGCTCATTTCTAAATATAAGCATTCCATGTTTCCAGGAGGTATAGTTCTTTGAATCCACTTTTCTTTTTTGAAATTTCATAGATTCATTTTTGATAATTGTTTGTTGATCAGGCTCTAATTCCGTTATTCTTACCACATTTTTATTCTTGCAGATTGCATTTATTACTACTCTTCCTGATTCAAGAGTAATGTTTGTAGTTTTATCATCAGGGTATGCCAGCACATTAAATTTAGTTCCCAATGCCATTACTTCAATATCTCCGGTCTTCACTACGAAAGGTTTTTTTGGATTCTTAACTACATCAAAATAACCTTCACCACTCAATGAAACTTTTCGTACCTGGCCACGGAATTTAACAGGAAACTTCAGTGTGCTACCTGAATTCAGCCAGCCGGTTGAGCCGTCAGGCAATTCAAAATGGCTCCTTGCACCCAGAGGGGAAAATATTTCAGCATAGCTGATATTTTCTTCATTATTAGAAAATATTCCACTTTTCACAAAATACCATCCACTGAATATCAGGACAGGAAGAATAAGGATAGCTGCTATTTTAGAGAATGTATTATAGAATTTTTGGTATAATGGTTTATTTTGCTCTTTTTCTCTTTCATTTGTATGGATAAGACGATAAATTTTGTCAAAAATTCGGTTGGAGTCCACCTCACAACCTGTAGGCTCAAATTCAATTTCTCCCCAATGATCCCTGAGTTTAAATTTCAGTGCTTTCTCTAATTTTAGATCATTATACCAGCTGTTAACTATTTCTTTCTCAATCTCATTACATTTTTGATTAAAATATTTTTGTAATAATTCAGTACTAATGCTTTCTGTTTTGTCTTTACTATTCATAAAATGTTATTCTATACATAAAATTCAAATAATTTATAAAAGTGTAAAAGTATCCTGAGAATGAGATACTTTTACAACTTTCACACCCTAATTATTAACCTAAAATAATTCATCAAAATAAATTTATGATGTATTACCCTTCATTTAGTTATATCCCTGTGGGACCTTAAATACGTAATCAAAATATTTTTTTCTTTTTTACTGAGCAGGCTTCTTCCAATAAGAAATGGATTGTCATTTAGAAATCAGGTACTTATCTATTTGCTTTCCAATTTTTAAGGCAAATAAAAAATTAGCTTGATTAGGATTTTATCAAATCCTGTAAAACTTCATTCTACTGAACTCCTTCTAAATAATAGGGATCAATTCGCAAATTTATTGGATATTATTACAGTACAGAGGGAAGGTATGTTTACCGGATAAATAAATAAAAGAATAATAAGAAGAACAGGGAATTCTTATCTAATTTCTCCCGGAGGAATTTCAATGCATGCTGCAAATGGGTTTCAACAGTTCTTTTTGAAATATTAAGTTGCTCAGCAATTTCCTGGTTGGTAAATCCCTTTTTCCTGCTTAATATATAAACCAGCTTTCTCTTTTCAGGCAGCTTCTCAATAGCCTTATTTGCCAGTTCAAGCAGGTTATTATATTCAACTTCAACCGAAGTTTCATTACTTTCATCAATAAAATCAGAAAAAAATTGATCCATATATTTTTTTTCTCTGCTTTTTGTCCTGAAATGCTTAAGTATGGCTTTGAATGTTATGGTGAAGATATATGAATTGAATGATAAATATTCGTTCAAATCTTCACGTTTTTCCCATATTTTAATAAATACTTCCTGTACAAGGCCTTCAGCATCTTCTCTAGATCCAAGATGGCCTTTCGCGAAATAATACAATTTCTTATTGTATTTAAAGAATAAGGTCTCAAAAGCTTTGAAATCGCCTTTTCTTAAAGCTTTTACGAGTAATTGATCAGTATTTTTATTTTTTTCTGACAAAAATGCTTCTATTTTGGGATCAAATGTAGAACTATTTTTTAAAATCTTCTCTCCCCTTTTTTTGAAGAATACTTTAGTCATTTTATATTTTGTTTGGTAATTAAAAAATAATAATATATATTTGAGATCTTAATATCTGCTAATCTGTTAATAATTAAATTCAATTTATAAACCTTTTTGGCTTGTAGTAAACTACAGATCAAATAAATAAATTTGGTTTATTGAAAAAAAAGAAGTAACTTATGTACAATTTATCAGCTAATAGTGCTGCAAAAAGCCACAATTGATGACTTATTTACTGAAAAAGAAGCCCATTCGTAGGCAAAACAACTTCTTTTATTTGGACTATATTGATATTTGCTATATATATATCCAGATTCATTAAATCTGAGGATTAAGATCTGCTCACACCCTACCCTAGTATCGTTTTAAGTATTCGTATTATTAATCAAAATAAAGATGGTACTCTCTTGTCAATTATTTATTTCTAACAATATGATAAAACCAGATAAATAAATTACTAACAATAGTTATCATGTAATCTCAATTTAAAAATCAAACTTAAGAATTATGGCAACCAGGTACAAAATCCCGGGAGTTTACATTGAGGAATTATCAAAATTTCCTCCCTCGGTAGCAGAAGTAGAAACAGCGATCCCTGCATTTATCGGTTATACTGAAAAAGCAGAAAAAAATAATGTATCGCTGATTAATGTGCCAACCCGGATTACTTCACTGATGGAATACGAACAATATTATGGACACGCAGATAAGGAAACCGGCATTTCGGTAAACATAACCGATACTTATGATATTTATGGTAAAATTACCCGGGTAGTAACTGCTCCCAAACCAGCTTCAAAATCAAGGTATTTAATGTATTATTCACTACAAATGTATTTTTCAAATGGAGGTGATACATGCTATATTATTTCAGTTGGCAATTACAGTGGAGGAACACCCATTAAATCTGATTTAGGAACAAATGGAGGCTTAGCAATTCTGGAAAAGGAAGACGAACCTACATTAATTGTGTTTCCTGATGCATCTGGAATTTCAACAGCAGCAGACTTCTATGATCTATATAAAGAGGCCTTAATACAATGCAATAACTTACAGGATCGATTTACTATTATTGATACCTTTAATCAGGTTTCGGGTTTTGCAGAAACTTTACGAACCAATTTTAATTTAGATACTAATTATTTGAAATATGGAGCGGTTTATTATCCATGGTTAAAAACAACACTGCCATATATTTACGATGATTGTGATGTATCAATTTCCCATACAGAAGAAACTCCTCCTTCAAGAACAATAAATTACGATGCTTGTAAACTAAATGACTCAGAAATAGTAACAAATACTGAGTTATATAAGCTCATTAAATTAGAATTAGGCAAATTAATGGTAATCCTACCACCTTCTGCCGCAGTGGCTGGTATTTATGTTCGCGTTGATAGAACCAGGGGAGTTTGGAAAGCCCCGGCAAACATCGATGTTATGCAGGTATTAGGTCCCGACAAAAAAGTCACTAACAACGAGCAAGAAAATTTGAATGTACATTCTACAGGGAAATCAATCAATGCTATTCGATCATTCTCAGGGAAAGGAACACTGATTTGGGGAGCACGCACACTGGCAGGTAACGACAATGAATGGCGATATATTTCAGTTCGCAGATTCTTCAATATGGTGAAAGAATCAGTTAAAAAGTCAGCAGGCTGGGCTGTTTTTGAGCCTAATGATGCCAATACCTGGAATAAGGTACAGGGTATGATTGAAGGCTATTTATATCAAAAATGGCAGGAAGGAGCTCTTCAGGGTGCCAAACCCGATAATGCCTTCTTTGTAAAAGTAGGCCTTGGACTAACAATGACTCAACAGGATGTACTTGAAGGCAGAATGATTGTTGAAATTGGTATGGCAGTTTTAAGGCCTGCAGAATTTATAATATTCAAATTCACTCTTCAAATGATTGAATCCTAATTGTTATTAGTTAATTAAAAATATAATTTAGCTGTAAAAGACCAATTTATCCGAAATCAAGAGAGAAATTTTGTAATTCAATAAAATATTCGTAAATTGTGTGATATTTAATCGGTTAAGCCGATAAAAACTATGCTCAGGTAATAATTGATCCTCTTAAATTTGCTTGAGAAAACCCTACTCACCCTCTTAGGATCAACAAATGTTGAAATATATAAGAATCAGGACTGTTTTGAAAGTCCGGATTTTGCTTCGGAACTTCGTATGAGTTAACCGTTGTGAATCCTGGGTGTCATATACCATTAAATACATAATAAAATGGAAATAAACAATGATCATCGAATTGAGGGCGACAATATTACACAAATGGATTGTCCCAAAAATAAAGAAAAATTTGCTCCCGGTAATATGGATACGATTGTAATCCATTACACTGCCGGAAGAAGTGCTGAGTCATCGGCTAATTTTTTGGTTAGTCCGGTAAAAGCTTCCGCTCATCTGGTAATTGGACGGGAAGGCGAAATCTACCAGATGGTGCCTTTTGATACCGTATCCTGGCATGCCGGTGATAGTTCT
This sequence comes from Bacteroidales bacterium, assembly GCA_029935275.1. Lineage (GTDB taxonomy): Bacteria > Bacteroidota > Bacteroidia > Bacteroidales > VadinHA17 > JANTGF01. Next base: position 9,032 of record JAOZKQ010000049.1, read on the forward strand.
TACGGTAACCGTAAGTGGTTAAACAAATATTCCATTGGTATTGAATTGGATAATGCAGGAGTATTAACCAAAGTTGGTAGTGAATATCAGGCATGGTTCGGAAAAAAGTACCAGGCCAATGAAGTAGTTCATGCCATCCATAGAAATGAATCTTCAGCAAAATACTGGCATACCTATACCGAGCAACAAATTGAAAAATGTCGTCAGGTATGTGATCTGCTTATTAATAAGTATAAGCCGAAAACCATTCTTGGTCATGAGGAAATTTCACCCGGGCGTAAACAGGATCCCGGACCGGCTTTCCCATTGGATAAATTCAGGGAAAACCTGCTCTCACAAAATCGCTCAGATGAACCGGATTTTATTGATAAAGAAGGCATAGTCGTTACGAACCTCCTAAATATAAGGAGTGACGCCGGTGTTAGTTTCAAAAAAGTTGCCATACCACTTCCCCGGGGAACAAAAGTTAAGGTCCTGGAAGAACGAAACGGATGGTATAAAGTAGAAACCAGTATTGAAGGATGGGTAAGTAAAGGCCTTATTGATATTAGCTGATATAAGTGTATGGAGCTTATTCTTGAGTTTAAATAATTACGAAATTATAAACGTATGAATCGTGTCCTGACCTTGATTTTGGTTGCCGGTATAACATTCCTGATTATCCTGTTTGCAATAAAACCGGAATTGATCGAGAGTGTTTGGTTGTGGATTATCGGCCTTTCAGGTACCATAATTAAGGCCTTTCAATTGCTTATTGATTTCTTTAAAAAGAAATTTTCAGGAGACAAGGAAACACAGGATAATGAAGACCCGGAAACTCCGGCTGAAAAAAAACCTAAATCAAGGGTTTCAGATACAAAAGGAGTTTTTAAAGGTACTTCATTAAACCTTTTAAGATATTCCGATGATGAAACTACGACTATTGGCCTCTTATCTGTTAATGAAAAGTTCTATTGTTATACACTTGAAGATACATTTCATAAAGTAAAAATTGATGGTGAAACCAGGATTCCGGCAGGTACCTATCCCATTCAGTTTAGAAAAGAAGAGACGGAGCTAACCTTAAAATACAGAGAAAGATATCCTGACTGGTTTATCTGGCATTTACAACTTAAGGATGTTCCAGGGTATAATTCCATCTATATTCATAATGGTGGCGATCATACACAAACAGAGGGCTGCCTTCTGGTTTCCGATAGTTTAAATGTAAGCAATGAAAAAACATTTCTATCAAATTCAAGAGAGACCTTCCGCAGACTTTATGGCTATCTGAGGGAGCAACTGGATAATAATATTCCTGTTAGAATAAGTATTTACAATGAAAATTGGATAAATAAATTAAAATAATATATCATGGCTGAAAATGATGCAATAAAACGGGCAAGCATAAACAAGAAGCGTCGCAATTGGTTATTTCTGGGCCTTATGGGCCTGGTTGAACTGGTAATACTTATACCAACTTTTTATGTTATTATTAAAATTTGCAGTAACCCGGGCAATGAATTGTATAGCCTGGTTGCTCTGCTTCTGTTACTGGTATGGTTTGGTGGACTTGGTGCATATTATGCCTGGGCAATTTATTTTTATAATATCAACCGGGGATTAACCAATGAGAGTTGGGCAATTTTGCGTGAAGAAATTAAATATTCACCTGAAAGTGAAGCTAAAATTCCTAAAGAAAATCCTAATACCGGAGAAACCTTAGGACTGCCAAAAGGTACCATACGTGGAACACTGGCACTCACCCTGATGATAGGCGGACTGGCCATGACCATAGCTGCTTTTGGAATGGATA
>JAOZKQ010000352.1 GCA_029935275.1 Bacteroidales bacterium
ATTAATGCAAAAAAACTTATTGCCTATACAGGAAGTATTGAAGGAGTTTTCTCAGAATCAGGAAAAAACCTTAAAAAGATCCCGGGAATAGGGAGTCAACTTGCAAAGAATATCACCAATAAATCCATACTTTCTAAAGCAGAGGAAGAGGTTGAATTTGTGAAAGAATATAAGATTCAAACTTACTTTTACCTTGACAAAAATTACCCGGAAAGATTAAAACATTGTGAGGATGCCCCGGTCATGCTTTTCCAAAAAGGAAAATGCAACCTGAATAAACAAAAAATAGTCAGCATTGTAGGTACCCGTAATGCAACACAGTATGGTAAAAACTTTTGTGATGATTTTATTGCAGCCCTGCAAAAGAATCATCCTGAAACAGTCATTGTAAGCGGCCTGGCTTACGGCATTGATATTACTGCACATAAATCAGCAATCAGGCATCATCTTGGCACTGTTGCAGTTTTAGCCCACGGCTTTAAAACCCTTTATCCTTCAGCACACCGGCCAATTGCTAAAAAAATCATTAACCAGGGTGCTCTTATTACAGAATTTTTAAGCAAAGATCTTCCTGAAAGAAATAACTTTGTAAAGAGAAACCGGATTATTGCCGGACTGGCAGATGCTACAATTGTTGTTGAATCAGGAGCCAAAGGAGGAGCCTTAATTACTGCTGATATTGCCAACTCATACAACAGGGATGTTTTTGCTGTACCCGGAAGAGCTACCGATAAATGGTCAAGGGGTTGTAACCAGCTAATTTTTTCAAACAAGGCTGCTCTCCTTGATAAGGTTTCAGACCTTGAGTACATGTTGGGCTGGGAAATCCACAAGGATAATACTTCAACTATCCAAAAAGAGCTTTTCGCTGAACTCAACAAAGAGGAGCAATCAATTGTACAGTTATTAAAAGAAAAGGGTAATTTGACGATTGATCAAATCTCCATAAAGGTTCAATTTCCTGTTAGCAAAGTTTCTTCGCTTCTTTTGGGGCTTGAATTTAAAGGAATTGTAAAAAGTTTACCCGGTCGCTTGTATAAATTATCTCATTAATTCCGATTTTTATATATAATTTGATTTTAATAAACCTGTTTAACAACATAAAAATCATGCAAGCCTAATGTATTCTATTGCGTATCTATAAATTACAAGTCCTTATCCCTTATCCGGACAAAACATAAATCATTTGGAGAAACAAAAAATTTATTTATGTTTGTTTCCATAAGAAAATTATTAATTAACAAATTAAACTTTTAACAAATGGATCCAAGAGTTGAAAAATTTATGGCTGAAGTTAAGGCCAAAAATCCCGGTGAAAATGAGTTTCACCAGGCTGTTATGGAAGTAGCCGAGTCCATAATCCCTTTTATTGAGGAAAATCCTAAATACAAACATGGTAAAATCCTTGAAAGAATGGTTGAGCCTGAAAGGGTTATTCTATTCCGTGTTCCCTGGGTGGATGATAAAGGTGAAGTTCAGATTAACAAAGCTTATCGTATTGAAATGAACAGCGCCATTGGCCCTTACAAAGGGGGTCTGCGTTTCCATCCAACAGTGAACCTGGGCATATTAAAATTCCTTGCTTATGAGCAGGTCTTCAAAAACAGCCTGACCACCCTGCCTATGGGTGGCGGAAAAGGTGGCTCCAATTTTGATCCTAAAGGGAAATCCGACAATGAAGTAATGCGATTCTGCCAAAGTTTCATGACTGAATTAAGTCGCCACATTGGGCCCAATACAGATGTTCCTGCCGGTGATATTGGGGTTGGTGGACGTGAAATTGGTTATCTTTTTGGTCAGTACAAAAGAATCAGAAATGAATTCACCGGAGTTTTAACCGGGAAAGGACTGGAATGGGGTGGAAGTCTTATCCGTCCGGAAGCAACAGGTTATGGTGCCGTTTATTTTGCAGAAGAAATGCTCAAAACCAGAAAAGATTCCATGAAAGGGAAAATAGTTGCTATTTCCGGATCAGGAAATGTAGCACAATATGCAACTGAAAAAGCTACCATGCTTGGGGCAAAAGTGGTTACTCTTTCTGATTCTTCAGGTTTTATTTATGATCCTAATGGTATAGACAATGAAAGACTGGACTTTGTAATGAATCTTAAAAACATCAAGCGTGGGCGTATCAAAGAATATGCTGATAAGTTTGGTGTTGAATACTATGAAGGTAAGAGGCCCTGGGAAGTTAAATGTGATATTGCTATGCCTTGTGCTACTCAAAATGAAGTAAATAAGGAGGACGCAGAAACATTAATCAAAAATGGATGTTTTGTTGTTTCCGAAGGTGCAAATATGCCCAGTGATCCTGATGCAATTGAGGTTTACCTGGATAATAAAATTCTTTATGGCCTTGGGAAAGCTGCAAATGCAGGAGGTGTTGCCGTTTCCGGATTAGAAATGAGCCAAAACTCCTTGCGTTTAAGCTGGACCAGAGAAGAAGTTGACCAAAGACTTCAAACCATTATGAAAGATATCCACAAGACCTGCCTGAAATATGGTACTGAAGACAATGGCTTCATTAATTACCCTAAGGGAGCCAATATAGGTGGATTCGTAAAAGTAGCTGACTCTATGCTGGCACAGGGAATTGTTTAATTTTTTATTTAATTTTTTGAAAAGGGGCTGCTAAAACAGCCCCTTTTTTATTACTTTTAACCCCCGAAACCTAAAAATGAACCTTACAGATACACATTCACATCTATACCTGCCGGAATTTGACAAAGACAGGAACATCATGATTGAAAAAGCCTTTCAAAATCATGTTTCAAAAATTTATTTACCAAATATTGATTCCTCCACAATCAAACCTATGCTCCAACTGGCAGAAGCATTCCCTGAAAATATTTTTCCTTTAATGGGATTACATCCTGGATCAGTTAAGGAAAATTTCAGGGAAGAACTTAAAATTGTTGAAAAATGGCTGAACAAAAAAATATTTCATGGAATTGGTGAAATCGGAATTGACCTTTACTGGGATAAAAGTCATAAAGAACGACAGATAATAGCATTTCGGGAACAACTGACATACAGCCTGAAATATGGATTACCGGTAATTATCCATGCAAGGAATTCTTTCGATGAAATTTTTATGGTACTGGAAGAATTTTCAGACAAACAGTTATCAGGAATATTTCATAGTTTTACAGGGAACATTAATCAAGCAAAAAAAGCAATTAATGCCGGATTTAAAATTGGGATAAACGGCATAGTAACTTTTAAGAATTCAGGTTTAAGTGAGGTGGTCAAAGAAATCAAACTGAAAAATATTGTACTTGAGACAGACTCCCCATATCTTTCTCCGGTTCCTAAAAGGGGTAAAAGAAACGAAAGCAGTTATTTAATATATA
>JAOZKQ010000353.1 GCA_029935275.1 Bacteroidales bacterium
AAATACAAGAAAAACTGGATTCCATACTGGGCTGACACATTATTAAATTAATTACAACTGATTATCAAAGACTTGGCTTTTTAATAACTCAAAAGAATAAGTTTACAAAAATGTAACAGCCTGATTGTCAATATGGGGAAACTATAATCCCTTTGCCCTGGTTTTACCCCAACTTTCAAGTCGGGGATTGGATAGAATAAATCTATATTTGGCTCATTTAGCCATTAATAAAAAATATCACTATGCTTTTTGTATTAAGTAAAAAGTAAAATGATATTGAAGATGGGGATTAATGGCTAAAGCCCGGTTATTTGTTGAAACTTGCTTCACCGTGCTAAAGAGACTGTGTGAAAACAACATATCACCCTTGAAGTATTCAAGTAGGCGTACGAGAGATTTTTTGAATATGAAAACCTCGTAGCCCTAAATTTCGAAATCACACAGCCTCTAAAGCACGGAGTAAAAGGAATTTTTGGTATCCTGCTTTCAAGTAATGCAAGTACTTGCAAATTGGAATAATTGATTTGTTTTCCGAATTTAGTGAGTAATTTAATTGGTTCCTATCACCAGACTCAAGATAGGTTAATGGTTCTTAAATTGAAATATTGGGGGAGTTTTTGTCTGCTCATAATATCCTGCAATCAAATCATTTTCTAATTCCTTTAATTGATGAGATGCAATATTGGGTAATTGGATGGAATATGAGAAATAAACAACAGGGAAAGACCAATCTTTTCTTATATGATTTGAAAAACGATTTTTAAATTTAATTGTTTCACCAATATATAATAACTCGTTCTCAGTGAATATTTTATACACACCAGGCTGGTTATCCAGGCTTTGAATTTCTTGGTTAGTAAAAAGTTTAGGTTCGCTCCAATCAAGCCCCATCCAATCTTGATCTCTGTAGCTCCCATTTAGGATTAAAGGAGCTTGACTATGCCTACCAGCTGGATTAATTTGAGATTCAGCTAAACGACCACCGATTATATTTCTTTTTCTTACAGAGATTTTATAGTTTTCATGGAATCTGCCAAAAGAGCAAAGAGGAGATTCTCCATACTCTATTCTATATTGCCAAAATAGGTAATGTTCTATTGCTAGTCTTTCAATATTTGTAACATTGCTTGGAGCGGCTGAACATTCAAACTGGAGCCCTTTTGAATCTTTCCATGCCCAAAGACATGGAGCCCCTGTGTGAGGATCACGAAAAGGCATTATTTCTCTATTACTTTCACGTCTTAAGGTGTTGGTTCTTCTTCTTACATCACCAGTTTGTCCTATATAAACAAGATATTGGTGATCAACAGGCTTAACTCTGTAAAAGCCAGGAGACGCAGGAATTACTTTAGAAATATCGCTAAAAGCTACCCATGGAGTCCATTTAAATTCACACCAATTATCATTAAGGAACATCATATCTTTTAATTTAGTACTATTTTTAGTCCGCAATTAATTTTTCTAACTTTTTAATACTTATAACATCAAAAGGTGTTTTGTAAAGCTCATTGACCAACCATAGACCACTTTTTATAATTTTCTTTTTAGGTGAATAGTTACCAAGCCAATCAGCGGACTGTTTACACTCAAAACACCATGATACAGTAGATATGATTTTCTTTTCAATTTCAAGTCTCTCTTCTTTGCTTTGTACTTCAAAAACACAAAATGAAAAATTTTCTTGAATATATTTACTTACATCAATTTCAATTTTCTTTTGATATTGAGAATCAATTTGTGTAGAATAAGTCTCTCTTGCTTTACGTGTTGTGAGATCAAGTTCCCAAAATTGCAAAAACGGATCCTTATTTTTATTTAGCAAGGCTCTCCCAATATTTTTCCTGAAGATACTACGATCTTTATTCTCGTTCAAAAAATGCTGTTTGAGTCTTGGACGAAGCTGATTATCTCCTGTATGTGTACCAACCCGAACAATTCTATCTTGGTTATGTGCATTTTCACCTTTTTGAAATAAAATGTAAATGCCATTTAATGGAATATTTGATTCGTCAAACGGGAAAGAATGTCTTTCAAGTTTTTCGGTTAATTTATGGATTATATTACACTCTTTGCTCATTATATTATCCTTTTTGGAGATATTTCAGTTCAACTTTTTTGGTAAATTTTACATTAGCATTTACACATGATAAGTCTAGGGCAAGTTGTAACCCATGATTATGGGGGGTATGATATGAATTCCCATTATCAATATTATAGTGGAGAACATGAGTTAACGAATTTGTTTCTAATAATGGCTCAATAGCTTTTGATAAAACTGAATAGTATCCAGTCCGCAGACCACAGTAAATACGAATTGATTTAATTTTATTTTTATTCACATAATTTTGAAGAAAAGAGGGGAAATTGATGTGCCAAAGTGAATTTTTCCCTGTTGGCATTTTAAGTTCATAATTATTAATTAATGACTTTGGATGCAATGGTCCATAAAGAGCTGATAAAATAATTAATTTTGGTTGATCCGAACCATTGGTTTTTTCTTTTATGCAATTTGCAAAATTAGGAATGGATTTATATAAATACCCAACATATCTATCAATTGCGGGCATAAAAAGCTCTTTATTCCCTAAATAACTATATAATTTCTTTCGAGTTTCAAGAATTGATAAATATTGACTTCCTGAAATCAACTCAATTAATGGATCTTGATAGTCATTTGGTATTTTGTTTCCACCATGAATTTTAGTTTTACAACAAGGAATAATAAGTAATGTTTTATTGTTCATATTTCGACTCAAATTTGTATAAAAATAGATTTTACTTCCAATAGCAGCGATACTTCAAAAATACAACATATTATATGAAAAATCAAAATAGCTTCCTGGTGAGGGCTTAGTTCTAATGGTCTTAATCCGGGGAGGAGTACATTTTTTTTAGTTCATTCCTGATCAAAGTGCTTAATTCCTTATGGGATTTTTCTTTTTTTACAGGGTCGCCAGTCCTGATTGCTTTAAAAAAAACCATGCACTTTCTCTGATCTTTAATATTCCAGCTGGCTGTATATGTTCGTTTTTCCGGGAGTAGGCTTCCTTCCTTTTCAGTTTCTGAAATTTCCTGTCGGCCGTGGGCCCAATTGATTATATGCGAATAAAAAATCAGCGAACGGTCGATAAGAATATAGAGAAACTGTATGTTTTCATTTGGACCTACCTGGATTTGCCGGCCACCCAGTTTTATACCTGCAAGTTTTGATCCGGCCAGCTGCCTGCCACCTCCTAAAGCTGCCCAGCCGGCCCCTACTGCTCCTCCAATTGCGGTGAAAACACCAAATGAAAGCCCGGCAGCTGCCACATCAATGACTGCACCAATACTCCCACCTGTGATTGCAG
>JAOZKQ010000354.1 GCA_029935275.1 Bacteroidales bacterium
TTAGTTCTTCTAAAAAATCATTCCCCATAACATAAGAGATATCCTCAAAAGGTTCTAAATTTAAACCAGGCATTGAATTACCACCCAATTCAATGGATTGCCTGATATGCGTTGCATTCCATAATATACCCGAATTTTCAGCTTGCCTCACCACTTCATTAAAATAAAACTCTTTCACATCAAAACCATAAAGTTCAAGTTCAGTCGGCTCTAGGGCAGGACTTATTACTTTACCAACAGGAGGTAGCTGGGCCACATCTCCCACTAAAACCAGCTTACATTTATTTCCACTTTTTACAAAATTCACCAGGTCATCTAAAAGCTTCCCTGAACCAAAAACAGCATTATCAATTTGCGTGTTTGAGATCATTGATGCCTCATCAACAATAAAAATTGTATTTGAATGTAAATTTTTATTCAATACAAACGTACCAAATCCATCTTTTGCTGATCTTTGTCTGTAAATTTTCTTATGAATAGTAAAGGCTGGCTTACCACTTATGTTAGCCAGCACTTTTGCAGCCCTTCCTGTTGGAGCCAACATAAGCGATCGCAACTTAAGCTTTGAAAGGGTTTTTACAACAGATTTCATCACTGTAGTCTTTCCTGTACCAGCATAACCTTTCACAAGCACCACTTCCTTCTTATCCTGGGATATAATGAAATCAGGAAAATTCATCAAAAAACTCTCCTGTCCGGATGTTAATTCATGCTCAAAATAAGTCTTTAATAAATTAAATATATGGTCTTTTATCATTTCTTTAGTTTAAGAGTCACAATACATCAGATCCTTCCATAATTCCATAAAAAAAATATTTCCCTATTTTAAAACAATGATCTATCAAATAAAATATAAATATAAAAATTATAATAGTAATTTAGTTTCCTTGATTTTCCGGAGATAATGCTAACTTATCTTATTCTTTACAATAAATAATATAATTATCTGTCGTTATCATTCAAATATTTATTATTTTTATAACCTAAAATACAAAAAAATTTAAATAATAAATTAAAGTAGTAAGAATTAATGATTATTTCTTTAATGCTTATTTCAAATTTTATTTTAATTTTGCAAAAACATAATCCAAAACTACTGAAATGAGAACAGTTATTCAAAGTATTCTTGCCATTGCCATATTGCTCCTTGCTTATCTGCTTTTTGAAAGTATTCAGGAACCCATTCGCTTTAACAGGGAAGTTAATAAAAGAGAAAAGGCCACCATTCAAAAGCTTAAAGACATTAGAAGAGCAGAAGAAATCTATAAAGTAAAATTCGGTGTATATACCGGTAATTTTGATACTCTCATTACATTTGTAAAATTTGACTCCCTCCCTATTATTCTGGCTATTGGAAGTATTCCGGACAGTTTGTACGACCTTGGGGTAACTGAACAAAAAGCAATTAAAATGGGAATTATTGTCAGAGATACGAATTATGTAAGTGTTCTTGATTCTATTTTTCCTTCTAATTATAAGATTGACTCCCTCCGGTATGTACCATTTGCCGATACAAACCAATTCTTCTTAGGTGCTGCCGATTTAGAAACTGTATCCAAAGTTAAGGTTAAAGTTTTTGAGGCTTCTGTTTTAAATAATATTTTGCTCCATGGTTTAAACAAACAACTTATTATAAATTACAACGCTGATCGTGAAAAAATTGTTGGTTTTAAAGGATTGAAAGTAGGTTCTCTGGAAGAATCCACCAACAATGCAGGGAACTGGGAATAATAAATTTAGAATATGGTTGAGTTTGAGTTTCTCGACGAAGCTTTAGATATAAATAAAACAAAATTGTATCATTTATCCATTCAGCTTAGTCTGGATGGATTTTCTTTTTCTATACTTGATATCACCCGAAAAAAATATCTTGCCTTAAAAAGTTATCCAAACATTAAAAACCAGGATGATTTTATCAACATTGACTGGATCCAAAACATACTTCAAACAGATGATTTTTTAAATCAGGAATATAAAAGTATTGCAAGCATCTTTTCTCATTGTGGCTCGACCCTGGTACCTGAGCCTTTATTTAAGAAGGAAAATCTCAGGGATTATATCAACTTTAACCTGAACATACAGGATACAGATAAAATACTATACCATAAAATCAGAAGAGCAGATGCCTGGTGTATTTACTCAGTACCCGGGCATTTATTAAAATTAATGAATGATCATTTTCCATTTGTAAAATTCTTTCACCAAAGCATGCCATTTATAAATAATATTCTACAGCTGAGAAACACACTTAAAGATAATCCAACTGTTTATATTAATTTACATGCTGCTTTTTTTGATATTGCAATTATTCAAGGTAACTTACTTAAACATTATAATTGTTTTCCCTACAAACATGTTAACGACCTGATGTATTTTATACTTCATGTTTTTGAACAAGAAAAATTAGCCCCTGAAACTACACAGGTAATTTTATCAGGAAAAGTGACACGGCAATCCAGTTTTTATGAAAATTTAAGAAGGTATATTAAGAAGATGGAATTTGCCAGACGCGATTCCATTTACAATTATAGCTATACCTTTGGAAAACTTCCTGAACATTCTTATATTAATCTGCTTAATCTGTATCCTTGCGTATTATAAGTGGAACACATAAAGGGCGGCATATCTATCCTCCGAAAAACTTCCGGGCACGTCCCACCACTGACAGTGCCAAAGAAAGCCTGTTCAATATTCTGGAAAATCATTATGACCTGAAAAAAGTTCGGATACTGGATCTATTTTCAGGAACCGGTGGTATTGGCTTCGAATTTGCCTCCAGAGGTTGCCTAATGGCTCATTTAATTGAAAAAAATAAGAATCATGCCCGGTTTATTGAAAAAATTATTCGTGATTTTAATTTTGAGCATGTAAAAGTATTTCATTCAGATGCCTACCGTAGCATTCGAAATGCACATGAACATTATGATCTTATTTTTGCAGACCCACCCTATGACCAGCAAGGTATAGAAAAAATACCAGACATGATCTTTGAATATAATATCCTGAACAAAAATGGAAGGTTCATACTTGAACATTCAGTCAAATTTGATTTTTCCGGCCACACTCATTTTATTGAACACCGTAAATATGGGAGTGTACATTTTAGTTTTTTTGAATAAATAGTGTCTCTTAGAAAACGCCAATAACTACGTTACACTCATCTCGAAAACAGTCATTTACGAAAGTAAACTCCTTGATTTTCAAGATTTCGCAAGCCTTGTTCTTGACATTTTCTAAAAAGCCACTTAAAAAAAGATAGTTTTCTTAGAAGCACTAAATATAGTTTTTTGGAAATATTTTAACTTTTATCTTTTGGAAATCTAAAAAATAAACTAATTTTGCATCA
>JAOZKQ010000355.1 GCA_029935275.1 Bacteroidales bacterium
AAAGATTTATCTTTATCAAGCATAGTAGTTATCGGAGCATTATTATTATCCGGTACAATATGAATATTTTTGCAAACAAATTTCTGATTCAGGTTGTGCAGAAGAGCACCTGGTAAAAGACCCGTTTCACACAAAATCTGAAAGCCATTGCAAATGCCCAAAACATAACCTCCCCGATTGGCAAACTCTATTACCTTCCCCATAATTGGAGAAAATCTTGCAATAGAACCAGACCGAAGGTAGTCACCATACGAGAAACCACCTGGAAGCACTACTACATCGACATCCTGAAGATTCGTATCTTTATGCCATAATTCAACAACCTCCTGTTCCAATATCTCTTTTAATGCATAGATTGTATCATGGTCACAATTTGAACCCGGAAAAACGACAACACCAAATTTCATTTTTTGAATTTTTATTATTGTTCAAATATATAGATAATTCACATTGAAGACAATTTTAGCATATGGATTTTACATTTTTATTATTAACTTTATTTAAATTTTCAACAAAATATCTTTATCATGAAACTTTTACGTTATTTCCTGTACCTGGTACTTGGCTTAGTTGTAATGTTTGGACTATTTCTATTATTCTCAACCATAGTCGATTACAAGCCAGAGGAACGAATTATTATAGCGGAATCCTCTATGCCAGACACCCTATCAATTGATGATAGCCTGTGTATATTAACGTGGAACATTGGCTATTGTGGACTGGGTAAAGAAATGGATTTTTTCTATGATGGAGGGAAAAAGATAAAAGATTCAAAAAAAAGTACGCATAATAACCTAAATGCAATCAATAAATTTCTTGTTTCTAATGATACAGTTGACCTCTTTTTGCTTCAGGAGGTAGATGTCAAATCAAAAAGAACTTATCGCATTAATGAGGTCGCAGAGATTACAGATGTCCTGGCTTACCCTAATCACTTTTTTGCTCCAAATTTCAAAGTACTCTTTCTTCCTGTACCTCCTTCGGAACCTGTGGGCCTGGTTAATTCCGGCTTATTAACTATAAGTAAAATTAAGCCTTTCCTAGTTGAGAGGTTTGACTTCCCCGGAAGTTACCCCTGGCCAAAAAACTTATTTATGCTTGACCGTTGCTTTTTAGTTGTTAGTATAGCTTTATCTAATAATAAAAATCTACTGATAATTAATACACATAATTCAGCATTTGATGGAGGAACATTAAAAAAACACGAAATGGAATACCTTAAGGATTTTATTGAAAATGAGTATTCAAATGGGAATTATATTTTAGTTGCAGGAGACTGGAATCAAAATCCTCCTGGCTTTGATGGCTCATCTTTTAATAAAAACTCAGAATATCAGAATTTTGAACTTGCAAATATCCCTGCTGATTTCCTGCCAAATGGGTGGACCTGGATATATGATAAGACATACCCATCCAACCGGTCACTTTCAGCACCCTATAAACACGGAGAAACTGCCACTACCATTCTTGATTTTTTCCTATGCTCACCTAATATCAAAACCAGTAGTGCCAGAACTATCAATCTGAATTTCGAAAACTCTGATCATCAGCCAGTTCTAACATCAATAAAATTTAAATAAAAGCCACCAAAAGAACATCTTTTTTAAGAAAGCCCACCATTCTTTGTTTCAATTACTTAAAGTATAACTAATGCGAATATTTTTCGTATATATTTTGTATGTATTTCACAAAATTAACATTCAAGTCCATAGTTTTCATTGTGATGCTTAAAACAGGAGTCTCCATTTTGATTTCCTCAACCAAAATATTGAAGATAATATGAGTGAGGAAATTCTAAAAGCATTAATGCAGCTTTTTGCCCTGATTGTTAAACAAAGCACAGAGGTACAGAAAATTGAAATCCGCTTTGTACGCAAATTCCTGAAGGAGCAACTAAATGAATCTGATGTTAGTAAATATTTGGCTATTTTTAAAGACTCTGCCGGACTCACCTCCCCTGAAGGGATATCTTTAACCATACCTGTCCCCTCCGTAAAAGATTCAGTTGCCATTTTCTCTATTTGTAAAAAAATAAACCATACCCTTACCCAAAAACAAAAGATTATTGTTATCATCAAGCTATTTGAGCTGGTAGCTACCAATCCGGGAATGACTAAGCACAGGAAAATTATAATTAATACGGTTTCTGATGTTTTCAACATTTCTTCCGAAGAATTCAATGACATTGAATCTTTTGCAAATAATGAAAACCCTTTAATATTCCAAAATGGAATGATAAAGGAGATTCTACCTGAAAAATTAAATATTGAATCTCCTAAAATTTCATCAGATAACCTGATGAAATCCAGGATATACATTCTTCAGGTTAAAAGTGTTGATTTATATTTCATAAAACACAATTGTACTTTAGAAGCCACTTTAAACGGGATTACTTTATACCCGAATAAAGCTAACTTACTGTCAAATGGAAGCGTAATTAGGCTATCCCTGGGCAAACCTATTCATTTTAGTGATATTATTTCCAGCTTCAGGGAAGGCAGGAAGGAAATAAAATTCCAACTTGAAGTAAACGACTTATTCTATAAGTTTCCAGATGGATCTACAGGAGTTGACCACACATCATTTAATGAATCACAGGGAAAACTCATAGGTATTTTAGGAGCTAGTGGTTCTGGAAAAACAACTTTATTAAATATTCTTAACGGCAGTTTGAAACCCACCAGTGGGGAAGTCCTGATAAATGGACATAACTTGCATAAAGAGCCAAAGAAATTTAAAGGAATTATTGGGAATATTCCTCAAGACGACCTGCTTATTGACGAACTAACAGTTTTTCAGAATCTCTATTTCAATGCAAGGCTATGTTTTAAAAACAAAGACAAGAAAGAAATTACAAAGCTGGTTTCTAATACACTCCAGAACCTTGGATTATCCCAAAAAGGAAATCTGAAAGTTGGGAAACCATCAAATAACATAATCAGTGGTGGTGAACGAAAAAGGCTAAACCTTGCACTTGAGCTTATACGGGAACCATCTATTCTTTTTGTTGATGAACCTACATCCGGCCTTTCATCCAGGGATTCAGAAAATATAATGGGTATTCTAAGGGAACTTTCACTTGCCGGAAAACTGATTTTTGTGGTTATACACCAACCATCCTCTGATTTGTTCAAGATGTTTGATAGCACAATAATACTAGACATTGGAGGGCAAATGGCTTTTTATGGCAATCCGATTGAGACCATTCTTTACTTTAAAAAACGTGATGCTCAAATAAACAGTAAAATTGGAGAATGCTCAAGCTGTGGTAATGTGAACCCGGAATTAATTTTTAATATTATTGACAAAAAGATAGTAGATGAATTTGGTCAATATAC
>JAOZKQ010000356.1 GCA_029935275.1 Bacteroidales bacterium
CTAATTTTAAAACCTCTTTAAACGCTCCCCTAATTATTAAAACTCCGGGCTTTAAAGGACAATTAAAAACAAAAGGCTTGGTTGAGTTTATTGATATTTATCCTTCTCTATGTGAATTGGCAGGTCTTTCATTACCGGATCAACTTCAAGGCAAAAGTTTTGTCCCACTTCTTAAAGATCCTGGATTGCATTGGAAAAATGCCGTCTTTTCTCGCTTTCATAAAGGTGAATCAGTAATAACCAAACGATATTTATATACCGAATGGTTTGATGAAGAAGGAAATGGTTTTGACAGAATGATCTATGATCACGAAAATGATCCAGAAGAAAATGTCAATATCATTGATCAATCAGATCTTCAGGATACAATATCATATTTTCATTCCCTATTGTTGAAAAATAAAGGGAAATTGTAATTAATTACCAGGTTTTTTCTCCAGTTTAATAATAATATCCTTCAAAGGCAGCTGTAAAGTTCCATGCAAGCAGTAAGGCTTTGTAAACTTTCATTTTGCAAGTTCTGACCCGGTCCTGCACATTACATAACAACAGTATAGGCTGTTAAAGGGGGTGGTTACAATGTTATTCTCCAAATTGGCCCTGAAGGTGGAACGATACTGGAAGATAGAACTGTACAAGTGATCAATGAAATATTTTCCGGAGCAGAATACAAATAATTTAAAACATGTGATTCTTTAATCTCATCCGTTTTGAACAGAGTCCATATACTTCCTGGCATACTTTCTGGCGGTTAATCCGGTGATTTGTTTGAACTGCCTGTTAAAATGTGAGATGTTATTGTATCCGGATTCATAGCATATCTGTGAGACTGTCATATCATTAAAGGCTAATAATTTGCAGGCATGGGCAATCCGAATCTCATTCAGGAACTGTGAAAACGTTTTTTTCGTTCTTGATTTGAAATACCTGCAGAATGAGGATTTATTCAGGTTAATGAGTTGCGCTGCTTCTTTCAGTGCTATATCCCGTTTGTAGTGTTCCATAAGGTAGTCCATGACTTTATTTATTCTGTCCCGGTCGCTACTGTTAATGGGTTTTAAATATCCCGGACTTGATAAGAGTTCATGCGTTTGCACATCTGCAAACTTCTCCAGGGTTTTTAAAAATAAGGTTAAACGCTCAATTCCTTTTGCTTTATAAACCTTTTTAATTAAGCCGGATATTTCCTTATGCTCCTGCCCTTTAACAAGCAGCCCCCGCTGCCCTGACTTAAACAATGCCCTAATGCCTTCAAATTCCGGAAGCTCAAAGAATCCCTTTCCCAAAGCATCTTCCCTGAAATGGATAACATACACATCTACATTCAGGTTTTCATTACCCTGGTAAAAATCATGGTCATTCCTCCATACATGTGGAACATTCGGGCTGATAAACACGAGATCACCGTCAAGGAAGTTCCCAATGTGACTCCCCATCAGGCGAATTCCATAACTTTTTTCAACATAAATAATCTCAAATTCAGGATGGTAATGCCATGGATAATCCATGTAGGGTGAAATTTCTCGTTTTACAGTGATCGAAGAAGTATGGACTGATGGTATTTTTTCAAGTTTTGGCAGCATTGTATTGCAGTATAATTTCAAACTGACCCCCACAAACGATATGTTTATGCAAATATAGTGTCATAAATTGAAAAGCCAGTCGCTTTTTCAAAAATCTATATGCATTATTTTTGGTAGTACAAATTAACAAATGAGGATTTCAATTTTTTCAGGAATATAGAAACATGAGCTTCTAACAAAATTAGCATGATAAAAAAAACGCTACCAGTTTATCTGGTCTTTCTTTCTATGGGAATGATTGATGCAGTTGGTCCAATGGTAAGTCTCGCTAAAGAATCCTTTAATATTTCAATTACGATGGCAACATTATTACCATTGTTGGGATATTTAATGTATGGCCTACTGTCGATACCTATTGGTGTGCTTCAAGATAAAAAAGGGAAAATATTTATTATTAATTTAGGGCTTACAACTGCTTTTCTAGGTCTGACAATTCCAATTTTGTCCGGAATGTATGGGAATATGGTTGTTCAAAGTGGTTCCATGGCTCAATTTTATAAGATTCTGGTGGCAATCTTATTTTTAGGGGCCGGTGGATCAATTCTGCAAGTTGCAGGAAATCCATTTATTCGTGATATCTCCGAAGTTGGCCACTATTCAAAAAACCTATCATTAGCACAATCATTCATAACCATAGGTTCCTCGTTGGGATTCTTATTACCGGTTTTTGCATTGTTTGCATTTGGGTTGGACTGGAGTATATTATTCCCGGTTTATTTGAGTATTGTTATAATAACCTTTATTTGGCTAAAGTATGTTAAAATTACTGAAAATAGAAAACTAAATGATCATCATGCCTCATTAAAATCTTGTATTAGCTTACTTAAAAATCCTTATGTTTTTACTATGGTATTTGGTGTGTTTGTTTACTGTGGGGTAGAAATATCAATGAGTACTCACATACCCATTTTATTGAAAATGAAATATGGGGTCTCCGTCGAAGACAAAGGGCTTTTAATAAGCTGGTCTCTGTTTTATTTACCAATTCTCGCCGGGAGGTTTTTTGGCTCGTATATTATGTCTCTAATTGCACCAAAACGCCTATTATTAATTACAGGAATTACAGCTTTCATTGGCACCCTAATGATATTTAGCAATTCATATACTATTACATTGATAGGAATATTTATTGTAGGCCTGGGATTTGCCAATATTTTCCCACTTATTTTTTCACTCACAATAGAACGGATGCCCCAATATACAAATGAACTGTCAGGATTAATGGTTTCTTCAATCGTTGGGGGTGCTTTTATTCCTCCGGTTATGGGAATGGTAGCAGATGGGGTTTCAATTACCTCTGCTTTTATAGTACCACTTATTTGTATTTCTTATTTGATTTTTACAGCAATTATTAATAATAGAAAAACTCAGAATTAAAATGATTAAAAATATTGTTAAAGCAGCATTTGTCGGGTTTGGCGAAATTAATTCCCCTCAACAATTAATTAAAGATAAA
This sequence comes from Bacteroidales bacterium, assembly GCA_029935275.1. Lineage (GTDB taxonomy): Bacteria > Bacteroidota > Bacteroidia > Bacteroidales > VadinHA17 > JANTGF01. Next base: position 3,040 of record JAOZKQ010000356.1, read on the forward strand.
TGTTTGACAGCCAGAGAAGAAGTAGAGTCTTTAGGTATTGAGATACTTACCACTGACCATGTTACAGACGACCCCAAAGGGCTTGACGTTAAAAGAGCTATCGAAGACCTGAAAAAAGATGAATTTGATGTTTTGATAATTTGTATAGCAGGTTGGATCCCTTCTCATGCAGTGATTTCAATTACCAATGAATTTAAGACTAAACCAATGATTCTGTGGGGGCTTGCCGGAGATATCGAGAATGGACGTGTAGTTACTGCTGCACCTCAGGCCGGAACTACTGCACTTCG
>JAOZKQ010000050.1 GCA_029935275.1 Bacteroidales bacterium
AATTTTTATAGGAGAGCATGGAAGTTTCATATATTCCTTAGGTGTTTTCCCATACAAAAGAATCTGTTTCATAACTGTATTTGAATAGGTCACTACCCGGGTAATACCCAGTAAGCACCACCAATACATTACCACTATTATCTGGCAAAATAGCCCATATTTCTTTATCATCAACTATTTCCGGGTCCTTACCAGACCTTGGGAATCTAAAGAATTTTTCTCCTGGGGTCGTACCTGAATAAGCCTTCTCTATGACCCAACCACATAAATCCTTTGCTGTCCTGAAAAATGACAAAGTTATCCTGAAAACCAGGCAGGCCAAATTTATCCAGGGGATTTTCGAAGAGCACATCATCCGGCCTGTAGATTCCCTTCTCCTGGCCTAAACCAGTTGAAAGGAATGCTTGCAGCATCAACCCAGATAATAAAACCCGGAATTCGCATATTCAAAAAATGAAAAGGCCTTAGGGATTGTTATGAAATAACTTATCGTTTTGACTCTTTCTTTTTTACTTTCTCATCGTTAAAAATTTAAACCGTAGCTATGGCTATGCTTGAAATTTTTGCCTTGATAAAGAAAAAAATAAATTCGTCAATTCCTTCAACATATTTCATAATAATCCCTTAGTTGACTGAATATAGCAAAGAAGGAAGGCTCAAAGTCTTTTCTTCTTTGCATGCCTACTGAACATTTCTTATAGACAATAAGTTCAATAGTGGTTTAATACTTCTTAAATATATAAAAATATTTTAAGAAATACAAATTTCAACTCCTGGAACCAAAAATTGAACTCCATAAAATTCCAATTGTCAAAAGCATAATTTGTTAATAACAATAATAGGTGAATCTATAGTTTTTAATGATCCAATTCTGAAAAATATGATGATAAGGTAGTTGAAAATAATTGGGATTACAAGTGTTCAGATAAAATGGAGATCAAAACAGATAGCACAGGTTGGGCATCCAAAATCACATTAAGAAAAGCTTCTTTGCTATTTATGGTGTCAATATCTCAGCTATTTCTTCACTAATTCGATTTGCAGTTTTACTAATCTCTGAAAATATTTGCTCTTGTACCTGATATGTAAACCTGACTTCCGGAAGATATATTCCCAAACTGGCTACTACTTCATTATTTTTAAATATGGGAGCTCCAACACCAACAACATGGGTGCTATCAAAATGTATGGACAACTGTTTTTCTCTAATTTTCTCCAACTCAAATAATAATTCATCCCTATTATTTACTTCTGGCCACATTTCATTGGGTAAACCATACTTTTGTATAAAGGAATCCCGGTCTCTGGGATTCATGCTAGCCAATATCATCCTCCCCGTTGCTGTCAAATAAACATTTTTTTCTTCTCCGCTGGTAACGACTTGTAATTCCTGGGTACTTAACTCTTTATGCAAAGTAACTCTCATATTATCTTTTAAAATCACCAGGATACAACTCTCATTAAATCTTTTATTGAGTTCTTTCATCGGTACTTTAGAAACCATTAATAATTCTTTCTTATTGGAAAAATTTCCTGTAAGATAATATGCTCTGGGACCTAACTTATAACCCTGTTTTTTTCCTGACTGCTCAAGATACTCTCTGTTAACAAGGGTTTTTATAATATTGGCACAAGTACCCTTATTTAATCCCAGGCTTTTAGAAATTTCACCTAATACAAATTCCTTATTTCGGTCTTTTGCAACAAATTCCAAAATATCCATTGCTCTATGAATCACTTGTATCATAAAAATAATTTTTTATTTATGAAAAAACATATTTAATAGTGAACTACCCTTTGCCAGGAGTCCAGGGAATTTTTGCCCTTCTTTAAAGTACAAACATACTAAAAGATTATATTGATTTCAATAATATAAAATACAATTTTTTTAAAAATATGAACTATTTTCTGCCTTTTTACCGTATTCGTCCATTGTTATGCTGATATTAATTAGAGTTTGTTTATAAAGTCCAACTTCTGCGTTGTTGCTCAAAATCTAAAACCTCATCTCGATTTTCGGGACTGCGGGTTAGATTTATCGTACTCCTTGAATTTGAACTTTCTAGTTCAAACTCTCGAATTTATGGACAGGCACTAATTAATATAAATAATTTAATATGAAACGGAATTGATTTGGCATATTTAATACTTTTTGTATATTTGTAATCTAAAATATAGTTTTATTATATAAAACTGGTTATTATTTGATCTGCTTTATGAAACATCATTTGCACATATGGCGCCAGGATTATTATAGTTGCTGAGTGCATGCTAACTGTTTTAACCGATTTGGAAAGCATGAAAAATATTTACTTAATGAATTGATGCCTGACATTTGAAATGAAAAAAATAACTTTTGTATAATAAAATGAACAGTAGAAGAAATTACATCAGGAATTCTTCTGGCCTGGAAATGAATAGAACTATACCAGAGACACTAGTAGTAGGAGACCGAATATCCGGAGAAAAGATATGGGCATGTCTGTTACACCTGTCTTTCAATTTTGCAGGTGGAATAAAAAAATGGGGCGGTATAAGGGAAGAATTTGAACCTGAAGAAACTTTATGGAACGATGCCATAAACAGAATGGCAAATCAGGGAGTCAATATGGTTATTATTAATCTGGATGATTCTGTACTATGGGATAGCCATCCGGAAATATCTTTACAGAATTCATGGACACCCAAACGCCTGAGGGAAGAGTTAGCTAAAATACGTGGATTAGGCATTGAACCCATTCCAATGCTAAATTTTTCAGCTACCCATGACGCATGGTTAGGGAAATATTCCCGTATGTTATCAACCAAGAAGTATTATGAAGTTTGCAGAGACCTTATTGCAGAAGCCATTGACCTTTTCGACACTCCCCGCTTTTTTCATCTGGGTATGGATGAAGAGACAGATCATCACCAAAGGCATTTTGATTATATAGCATACAGGCAGAATGATTTATGGTGGGGTGATTTGTATTTTTATCTGGGTGAAGCCATGAAGAAAGGTGCTAGTCCATGGGTATGGTCAGATTATTTATGGCATTACCCTGAAAAATTCTTCAAAATGATGCCCAAGTCTGTTGTTCAAAGTAATTGGTACTATGGAGGAAAATTTGATTTTAAGCAGGTAAACGAAAACCAGAAAATATATATTCAGGCATATATCGACCTGGAAGCAGAAGGATACGATCAGGTCCCAACAGCAAGTTTTCATAGCAATAAAGAGAAAAGCTTTGAGAATACAGTGACTTTTTGTGATAAACATATTGACGATAAACGATTGCTTGGATTCTTACAAACCTTTTGGATGCCAACAATAGAAAAATACAGAGATCCTATTTTAAAGGGTATTGATTTAGTTGGCGAAGCGAGGAAAGCTTATGAGCAGAAATAAATAATAGAATCTATAGAATCAGTATTTAAATTAATAACAATAAATTAATTATGATGAGTGTAAAAGAAACAGGGGTAAGTTATTATGGAATAAGTTACCCGGAACATGCAGAGAAAGATTTTAAAGAGATGATCAATCATAACTGCAATGCAGTTATACTGGCTCTTTCTGAGTTCGATATAGACTTTTGGTTTCCCAATATTATAGAAGTAGCAAAAGTTGCAAAAGGCCTCGGGTTAAAGGTATATCTCGATACCTGGGGAATTGGGAAATGGTTTGGCGGCGAACCGCCCAGTATATTTTTAACAAATAATCCGGGAAACAGGCAGGTTTCAGCAGTAACAAACGAAGCCCTACCAGCAGTATGTTTCAACACAAAGGCTTTCAGGGATTATTTCTATGGAATATGTGAAAAATTGGCTTTTGAGGTAGATGCCGATGGATTTTTCTGGGATGAGCCACACTATGCTTTGCCTAAAAGCTATGCATCAATTACAGGAGGGGCTGGCGATGACTGGTCCTGTCGTTGTCCGGTTTGCCAGAGGGATTTTGAGCAACAATACGGGTATGAAATGCCACGTATCCTCACAAAAGAAGTGATTGCATTCAGGGAAAACAATGCGCTGGAAATTCTGGATATTGCTTCCAGAAAAATCAAAGTCATCCGCCCCGATAGTAAAATTACCTGTTGCGTACATGCCACAATCAATAGCTATTATGTAAAAGAGAACAGGGGGTATGATGATTGGAACAAGGTTGGTAAGGTGGATGCTTTTGACGTTTTCAGCACTACAATCATTAGTTATAAACTTCCCCGAAGTTTCTTTAAAGCCATTACGCAACAAACAATTGATATTGCAAACAAATATGGCAAGGGCTCACAGCGCTGGCTGATGAATTATTATCAGGAACCGGATAAAATCGAAGAGATAAAAGAAATTGCCCATCTCTATGCCGATATGGGAGTTGAAAGTCTTTTTGCCTGGACCTACCGTGGGGGACATGGAACTGTGCTTGCAGCACCACATGCCCTGAAAATGTGGGATATGTTGGGTGAAGCTTATGGAGAAGTATTATCAAATGAATTTAAAATAAAATAAAAAAGGGAGGAAATGAAAATGGAACATAATGATTCAGATTATTTAAGTCAGGTAATTGATTTATTAAGAAAAGTTGAAAAAGAACAATCAGCAAACATTGACAAAGCCGCTGAATTAATGGCCGGGGCTATTGAAAAAGACGAATTAATTCATGTCTATGGAGGAGGCGGGCATACTACTCTTGTCATGGGTGAAATGTTTTTCCGTGCCGGCGGATTGGCAAATATCAATCCGATTATGGAACCGGGGCTTTCTGTATTTAACCAGGCATTGAAATATCTGGAGTTTGAACGCACTGTGAATTACGGGCGAAGCATAGTAAAATACTTCAGAATCCAAATGGGTGAAGTTTTGATTATTTTTCATAATATCGGCATCAATGCTGCTACAATTGATGCTGCCATGGAAGCGAAAGAAAATGGGGCAAAAATAATTGCAGTAAGTTCATCTTTCTGGCAAAACGAAATGCCCGAAGATCATTTTATCCGCCATCCAAATAAAAAGAATATTTTTGACTTAGCAGATGTCTGTATTGACGATTATAATCCTGTTGGTGATGCAGTAATAACAGTTGAAGGCTTTGATACACCTATCGCACCCATTTCAAATATCATTGATTTTTATATTGCTCATTGGCTTGAGATAGAAACCATAAAAAAATGTGTGGCCAAAGGCATAAAACCACCAGTGTGGTCAAGCGCCAATGCTCCCGGCGGAGATGAAATCAATGCAAAATTTGTGGATAAATACCTGCCCCGAGTTAAATATCTATAACTACTGCTTAAGATACTTATAAATGAATACAATTATTCATAGTCAAGGTATGGAGGAAGCCCTATCCGGATTATTAAGGAAATACAGTATCAGTGAACCTCAGGATTTCAGGTTGACCCAACCGTATAGCTCAACAGGATTAAGTTTATTGCCTGGATATTCCTTGATAGGCGCATCCATAACAGAAAACCAAATCCCCTTGCTAACATGGAGGTTAAAACGAAAGTTTATTGAATTGAAAAAAATTGTGCAGGATTCCGTTATTGAGAATGTACGGATGTTCCGTTTTAGCAGTATGGGAAGTAAAGATGAATGGGAATGGCCCTGGCTGTTATACCGGGAAATGGACCTCTGTGAGTTTATCGGGAACGGAAAGATAGTCTCCTTGAATGCGGTTATCAGTGATAATAAAGCTGGTAATGCCATTTTACGCTTGGATAACAATATTATTTGTAGCATAGAGATAAGTACCCAAATGCCTTCTGGCACAGATCTGGTTGACAGGCATGAGATTATCGCCCAACGGGGAGTTGCCAGTGATCTTGTTGTGGATACAATGATTCCCCAGGACTCAATATACACTTACACCGATAAAGGAGAACAGCGTTACAGAGATGTTGACGAAGAACTGTTCGGATTCAAAGAATTTCAGATTGATCATATTCGTTCGGCGTTTCAGGTGTTAAAACAAGGTGAATTAGTACAAGAATGGCAGGCTCAACATAAGCGTTTAGTCAATTTCATCAAATCAGCTTTTGAATCTGAAAAGGAACGAAAAAAAATCACTTTTAACTAAAGAGAAAAAAAAAGCATGAAGCCCATAAAAATAGCCATGTTATCACTTACACATGGTCATACAAGAAAGTATTATCAGACATTAAAGGAGAATCCAAAACTTGAATGGCTTGCAGTTTTTGCTGAATCAGAACAAGTGAGGGATGTTTTTTTAAAAGCAAACTATGACATTCCCTGCTATCTGGATGAACAGGAAATGTATGAAAAACATCTGGATATCGAGGCAGTCGTAATGGCTTCTGCAAACAATAAGCACCTTCAGCAATTCAGGGAATGTGCCAAACGGGGTATTCATGTCCTCAGCATGAAAATTCCTTCATTCGATATGGATGAGTATGCAGAAATTGAAGAATTGGTTGAGAAAGCAGGGATTGTTTGCCAGGTAGAGTTGGAAATGCATTACAATCCTGTCGTAACAAGGCTAAATCAAATTGTATCAGAAGGCGATTTAGGAAAAATCAGGTCTGTAAATGCTACAAATATAACCCTTTCTCCTGTGTGGGCTTTCCCCTGGCAGGGTATCCCGGAGGAAAGTTATGGAAAACGGGTGCCGCTTTGCACTGGTGATAAACGTTTTCGTGGTGGGTCCTTGTCTGACCATCCGCATGTATTTGATTTAATACGCTGGCTCACCAATAGTGAGTTTGATTATGTATATGCTGAAGCAGGTGCAAATATCAGACCGGATATTGAAGTTGAAGACACCCTGCTAATCAACGGTAAAATGAAAAATGGAACCAACTTCTTATTTGACCCGTCCTGGTCACGCCTTGAAGAACGCCTGGAAATACCTGGTCCCGGATGGGAGATATATCCCAAACGAATGGAAGTAAATGTCAATATAAGTGGAGAGAAAGGTGCATTACTGGCTGATTGCTTTGGCCCGAATGTTTATCATAACGGAATCCCGAATGACCGTTATACTGTACAATACACTTATTTTGACGAATGGATTGGGATGATGGATGAGTTTGTGGATTGTATCCGAAATAAAAAAACTCCAAAGATTAACCTGAAATGGCACCGTGCAACTATTGAGGCAATGAATGCCTGCTATGAAAGCATAGCTTTGGGCAAAATAGTATATTTGTGATAAGGATGATTTTACGTTATAGTTTCCTTTGTTGATGGATCCGTGTACAATTGGTGAATTGAAAAATTTAAAATCCGAATAATGTTAAATAGAAGAATTTTCTTAAAGCAAATGACAGCTGCAGGAGTATTGTCAGCTACACCAAATATTCTGTTTTCACAACAAAAGAAGAATAGGAAGAATGAAAAAATATGGGCATGCCTTCTTCATTTAAGTTTTAATATGTGGGAAGAATACATCTCTCCTCATCGCCCGTTCCGGGGATACCGGCCTGATCTGGAACTGAGCGAAGCTTTGTGGAACGATGCTACCGCCAAAATGGTTTCCGAAGGAATGAATATGGTAGTGATTGACCTTGGCGATGCAGTTATGTATGATAGTCACCCGGAGATTGCTGTTAACAATGCCTGGACTCCGGCACACCTACGGAACGAATTGAAGAAACTTCGCGAAATGGGACTGGAACCTATTCCAAAATTGAATTTTTCAGCAGGGCATGATGCATGGTTGGGCGAGTATTCGCGGATGGTATCTACAAAGGAGTATTATGATGTTTGTTCAGACCTTATTTCGGAAGTATGTGACTTGTTTGATAAGCCACGTTTTTTTCATTTGGGGATGGATGAAGAAACTGCGAAACATCAAAGGTATTACAATTTTGTTGTTGTCAGAAAAAATGATTTATGGTGGAACGATTTCTATTTTTTGGTTGATGAAGTTGAGAAGAAGGGGTCCCGTGCATGGATCTGGTCAGATTATGCATGGCATTACCCGGATAAATTCTTCAAAATGATGCCAAAATCAGTTGTTCAAAGTAATTGGTATTACACAGAACAGTTTGACCTTAATAAATTAAACACGGATCAACAGAATTATGTTAATATGTATGTTGAACTTGAAGCCCATGGATATGACCAAATTCCTACAGCTAGTTATCATGCTGAAAATGAAAAAAGTATAGCTAATACGGTTCAATTCTGCGAAAAACACATTGATGACTCCCGCTTACTTGGCTTTTTGCAAACTTTATGGAAACCAAGTATTGAGGAATACAGGGAACGGATTTTGAAAGGTATCGAGTTGACCGGTGATGCAAAAGAGTGGTTTGATAGAAAACTCTAGTGTGCTAATTACTAAAATTCAAATAAATTAACAGTAGATTAATAAAGAACTATCATAAATGGCTTTTGAAAATATTGATTGGATTATTATTGTTGTTTTTTTGGTTGTATTAACAGTCATTGGATTAATAAGTAGTAGAAAGGGTGGTACAGATTCAACAAGTTATTTTCTCTCCGGAAGGAATATGCCATGGTGGCTTCTGGGTATTTCAATGGTAGCAACTACTTTTTCTCTCGGTACACCAAATCTTGTTACCGACATGGTCCGTTCTGGTGGTATAGCCAGGAATTGGTTATGGTGGTCTTTCCTCTTAACAGGAATGTTATCCGTTTTTATTTATGCTAAACTTTGGAGCCGTTCAAAGTTAATGACTGACCTTGAATTTTACGAGATAAGATATAGCGGAAAAACGGCAGCTATATTACGAGGGTTCAGGGCGGTTTATTTAGGGTTCCTTTATAATGTATTGGTACTGGCCAGCGCTTCACTTGCTTTTATAAAAATATCTACTATTATGCTAGGTATAAATCCCATAATCCCATTAATAATAGTTTCATTTCTTGTTCTGTTTTATAGTACAATAGGAGGTTTAAAGTCAATTTTATGGACTGATTTTTTTCAATTTATACTGGCAACTTTTGGAGCTGTTCTCACAGCTTATCTTGTAATTAACTCACCTGAGATAGGGGGAATGTCAAAATTTCTCCAGCATGAAGCAATACATGATAAACTCAACTTTTTACCGGATTTTTCTGATACACGAATGGTTTTAATCATTTTTGTAATCCCTTTAACAATACAATGGTGGGCTGCATGGTATCCTGGCTCCGAGCCGGGTGGTGGTGGGTATATTGCACAAAGAATGTTGTCAGCTAAATCAGAAAAACATGCTGTAGGCGCCACACTGTTATTTAATTTCTTCCATTATGCCATAAGGCCATGGCCATGGCTTCTTGTTGGCTTAGCTTCATTGATTATATTTCCGGATCTGCAATCAATGGCTGATAAATTTCAAAATGTACCAACCCAGTATATTCAAAATGACATCGCATACCCGGCTATGCTGAGGGAATTCCTGCCAACTGGTATTTTAGGATTAGTTTTCGCATCATTGATTGCTGCTTATATGTCAACAATTTCAACGCATATCAATTGGGGTGCTTCTTACCTTGTTAATGATTTTTATGTAAGATTCATTAACCCTAAAGCTTCTGAAACCAGGAAAGTAGCAATTGGAAGATTGTGGACAATTAGTTTATTGCTATTCTCCGTTATTTTAGCCCTCTATTTGGAGAATGCTTTGCAAGTATTTCAATATTTGTTAATGATTGGTGCCGGAACAGGTTTGATATACATTTTAAGGTGGTTTTGGTGGAGGATCAATGCATGGTCAGAAATATCGGCAATGGCAGGTGCTGGTGTATTTTCGGCAATATTAATTATAGTTGAGCAGGTATATTTAATCCAATTGAGCCAGGACAATATCTCAATATTTGGATTCGAAATGGAACATGCATTTTGGGATACATTAAAATTTGTTCTTGTTGTATTACTCACAACAATTGTTTGGCTGGTTGTAACATTGAGCACAAAACCTAGTGATGAAAAAGTATTGATAGATTTTTATCAAAAAGTCAAACCGGGAGGCCCTGGCTGGAAAAAAGTAATGGAAAATGCTGTGAAGAAGGGGATTATACAAAAATATGATGTTGATTCCGATTGGGATGTGCCCGTAGGTTTGCTTTGTATGAGTTTGGGTAGTATAGCTATTTACAGTGTACTCTTTGCAATAGGATATTTGATTTATGGAGAATTGACTTTATTTTTTGTTCTTTTAATCGTTGCAGTTATCTCTTCTATTTTTCTATTCAAACTTTGGGGGAGATTATTTCATTAAGCTGATTGTGACACAAGTTAAATAAGATGACAGGAATCTAATGAAGCCATTTGCAGATAAATATCACATAGCTATACCTTGCTACATTGACCAGTTTTACCCACAGGTGGGTATTGCAACGCTCGAACTTTTGCAAAAGCTGGGGCTTAACGTACATTATCCTTTAAAACAAACCTGTTGTGGACAACCTCTGGCCAATAGTGGTGAGAGAAAAAATCGATTGGTGCTTATAAATATTTCGTTGATAATTTTAATAAATTCGATTACGTGGTTTCACCTTCGGGTAGTTGCGTTTATCATGTCAGAGAGCATTGATAGGGTTTTAATACTTTTTTAAATTATTAAAACAATTTCAGAAATAAGAATTTTAACTCCAGGGAGCCTTAAACATTTTTTAAATTATTTTTAAAACCTAAGTAAAGCCAAAGCTCAATTACATTAACCCATGGATTAAAAAAATTAAATATTTACCAAAACTACGAAATAAAACAATTTGTATCATTTTTGTATATTCCCAAATTCATCCTTACTTGATTATTAGATAAAAAATTTGTATTTTTATAA
>JAOZKQ010000357.1 GCA_029935275.1 Bacteroidales bacterium
CGATCATTTTAAGGTCATAAGCCAGGTCCATATCCTTTATTACACTCAATTTCTGCTCTTTTGCAGCCAGGCGACCCTCATAATCATCAAAATAATTATCGGGTATATCAAAATCTTCTTCTTCAAACATAGAGAAGTAGGAAGTATCAGGCATCCAGGTACGATGTGGGGCTTTTTCATGTACCAGCAAACAAAAAGGCTTTTCCTTATCCCTGTTTTTCAGCCAGTCAATAGAAAAATCAGTGATCAGGCTCGTAGCATAACCGGGAACCCTGTGTTTGGTTCCCATTTCAATAAAATCGGGATTATAATACTGACCTTGTCCCGGTAGTATATTCCAATAATCGAAGCCGGTGGGATCACTCTTCAAATGCCACTTCCCAATTAAAGCAGTCTGATAACCGGATTGCTGAAGTAATTTAGGGAAAGTAAGCTGTGAACCATCAAATTTATCCCTGTTATCGTACTGGCCATTCAAGTTACTGAATTTCCCTGTCAGTAAAGTTGCCCGGCTGGGGGCGCAAATAGAGTTAGTTACAAAAGCCCTGGAAAACATCACACCTTCATTGGCAATTCTGTCAATGTTGGGTGTTTCAATTAACTTATCATCATAACAACTGATAGCCTGATAACCATGATCATCAGACATAATAAAAATAATATTCGGCCTTGAAGCCTCATTGGTTTTATCCCCACCCGTTTTACAGGATTGGGGAAATACAACAAACACCAAAAGGGATAAACCCATAAAAACATTTTTTTTTCTCATCTGATTTATATTTTTTTGATTCCCATAATTTATGTTTTGCCAATTATTATTTGTTTTAATATTAACCTAAAAAATGGCCATACAGTTTATGTTGAAATCAATTCTGATAATATTATATACTTCAAGACCTTATATTAAGAACCGGCAATAATTTACCGGATACAATTTCTATCTAATTTATTGCTTCATTTAAACAACTTAACAATGGGGCTATGCGCCCCAAACCCCCATTTATCCCGATGAATCGGGACCGCCACTGAAGATAAAATTGCTAAAAATAACTCCATTACGCTAAAATCAAAATTAACTCATCCTTTTAATCCCTCGTTCCTCAGGCTTAACGTCTTCAAACAGATTTGATTTTTTAACACTTCATTCCTTGATTTTCTTAACGCATTTTCTCTTAAGGTGGAGACCAAACTTCCTTAAGAATAAAACGCTATGAAATAGCAATATATTAAAGAATTCCAGTAATAATTTAAAAACTTAACCATACACCAGTAATTATTGGTAACCAATTAATATCTTCCTTAAACTATTTCGATTTACATTTTCAGCAGATGAAAGATTCGCGGTATCCAGCATTTCTTTTTCCGCATGATCTTTTTCAATATGAAAAAACCTTCCGTCCTGATATAGTTTATAAATTTTATTTTGTGCAAAAACAGCTAAGGGGAAATGTTTTTTACCTGAATTATAATAACAATAAATCCAGTTACGGTTTTCCTTTTCATTTATTACTGAATTCTCAAAACTCTTACCATCTCCCTCCCAACTATTTACATCTATACCTGCCAGTCCACAAATTGTAGGTACAAAGTCAGTAAAATCAATCAGGTTATTCCTCACAACTCCCCCATTTACCAGTTTTCCACCACTAATTATAAGTGGGACATGAGTTCCATAATAAACAGGAATCCCCTTTTTTCCCGGAATTTCATCACCATTCATTCGCGAAACAATTCTCCTGCTGGTACCGTTATCTCCTGTAAAAATAATAATGGTATTGTCCCTGAGGCCTAATTCATCCAGTTTATCCGCAACTCTGCCAACACTTTTATCCATATACCTGACCATCTCCGCAAAAAACCTGTCATTTTTAGAATATGGATCCGTTTCCCATTCTTTTGAATCAGGAGTAGGTACATGTGGATCATGAGGAAGCACCATTGGATAGTACAAAAAGAAAGGTTTATCCTTGTTTTTGGTTAAGAACTTATCAATGAAGCGATAAAACACATCTGGTCCATATTCATTTTGAAATACTTTTGGGATAGAATCATTCCAATGAATCAGTGGATCTGCATACCTTGAACCAACCTGATCAATCTGCCAGAGGCAATACTCATCAAAACCGGCTTCAGTGGGGTAAGTACCTGTTCCCTTTAGTTTTCCAGCTGAAGTGCTTCCATGCAATTGCCATTTACCCACTATTCCGGTTGCATATCCAGCCTCCTTAAACAAGTGGGCAAAAGTGAGTTCCCCAGGTTTAAGAATACCAAATGCAGTATAGTTTCTGTTATTGTATTTTCCGGTCATTATCTGTACCCTTGAAGGCGTGCATAAAGGCTGTGAGAAACAATTTGTATAACGAACCCCTGAGGCTGCCATTTTATCCAACTCCGGTGTTTGATAGGATTCACCACCATTACAGGCCAGGCATTCATAACCCAGGTCATCTGCCATAATTAAAATAATGTTGGGATGTTTCACCTTCCTGCCACAGGAGTTGAACAAAATAAAAAGAAATAAGAATGCCCATACCGAGTAAAGATGTGATCTGAATGGCAAATATGTATTCATAAATGTTTGAGCTATTGGGTTGGGTTAGTTTACAACTTAAACAGTAAAGCTACATAAACAATAAATCTTCTACAAAAAAATGTTTACAAAACCTGGATTCAAAAAATACAACACTCAATAAATAAACTATGCCATATGGTATTTATATGTCCTGTAGCCAAAAGAAGCAATAACAATAAAACTGATCAATGGTAATATAAATGAGAAGTTAACCGCAGGAAGAAAACCAACAGTACCCAGATCAATAATATAGCCCTGTAAAGGGGGCATTAATGCGCCACCCACAATTGCCATAACCAGCCCGGCAGCTCCTATTTTTGCATCATCATTCTCCAGTCCGCGAAGAGAAATACCATAAATAGTCGGGAACATCAGGGACATAAAAGCAGAAGTAGCAATCAAACAATAAAGACCGGCCATTCCCTGAATAAAAATAACCCCAAGGGTAGTTACAATACCTCCCACTGCGAATAAAGCTATAAGCCTGCCAGGACTAATATACTTCATAATAAGGGTACTCAAAAAACGACTTGCCAGGAAAATGGACATGGCAATAATATTATAGTTCTGAGCCTCAGCTTTTGTTAAGCCCAGATTTTCAGCATATTGAATAATGAAGGTCCAACACATAATTTGTGCCCCTACATAAAATACCTGTGCAAGCACCCCTTCCCTATATTTTTTATTTTTAAACAAACGTTTAAAAACATCACTGGTTTTAGAGCTTACTGAGCTTTTGTTTTGGG
>JAOZKQ010000051.1 GCA_029935275.1 Bacteroidales bacterium
TCACCCTTCTGGTTTTGAGGAATTTTCATGTGGGGCCCTGGTTGATGCCAATTCCCGACCAGGACGGATGCCGGGAGACCCATCATCGACAGACCCTGATGCGAAAATAGTTCAGCCCTATGTTCAGGGGAAGGGAGAAAATTCCGGAGGATTTTTATTTGTTAGTGTAAAAAAGACAGACCAGATCCCCACGCTCAATTTTGAATTTTACGATGAGTATGGCACCTTACTTTACAAAACAACAAAAAAACATGAGCTAATATCAACTGACAATAACTGAAGAAAAGACAATGATTGATATGTACCGCTTTGCGGGATGATTCATTAGAACAAGCAACAATTATATTCTTTTTAAAACCATCCTATTTATTCTAAGTTTCCCCTCTTAAATTTTATCCGGTAACCAACATTAAATTCAACAAAATCAGCTTTTGTAAAATCATAGGCCCTAACATTCACACCTGCAAGCCAGTGGTCAGAAAAATGATATTTTATCCCGATTCGCTGATATGTTGCAGGAGTTTCAATACCATCATCCGTTTTTTTCCGGTAAAGATAAAAACCCGGTTGTAATATCAAACTCACCTTACTGATTACCAGCTCAAACGAAGGATATACCCCAAACAATACCTTATCCTTAAACTGCCAGGGTGCTTTCTCAGGAATTCCATCCACCAAGAGCGAAGTAGCCCCATATGCTTCATTATAACTCAAATCAAAGCCTGCACCAAATTTCACCTTATACGATATTTGATAATTATAGGTGGATGAGAGGTTAAAAATCATATAGTCAAATGCTACAACCACAGAATCATTGTTTTCATCATGGTATCCAAAAGCCATTTGACGATAGGACGGAGAAAAAAGAACCAGCCATTCCTGTTCTGATTTGAAAATGGGTTTCTCTGTTTTAATAAATTCAGGCCTCTTATTAAAAATATACTTCACTCCAAGTTTTGGGGCTATCATATTCAGCCCGTAATTTGGTAACTTAACAGAACCATTTGAAAAATGTGTAAATCCAAAACCAGCTGAGAAATCAACATGTTTGGACAACTGCACAACCGTTTTTATCCCTAAATCACCAAATACGGTACTAAAAGAACCAGTCGGATATTGAAAGCCATTTTCGTAAGGATAATGGGTTTTCCATCCAAAAGACAGGCCAAACCTGACTTCGCCGTTAATACTCCATTTTTCCCACCTTTTAAAAGGTATGTCAAGGAACATAAAAAGGGCAAAAGGTGTACCCAGTTCACCGGAGTCCTTAAAATTACCATAAAACAGGCCTCCCCCCCAAACAGGATAGTTATATAATTGTTGCCACAGTTTCCGGCCATCCGTATGTATGCCATACATTGCTGTCAGTGCAAAATATCTTGTATAAGGTTCACCATCCGGATTTACACCCTGAACATATGGATGGGTCTGCAACACCCTGCCAGGCTCAAAATTAAAACTGAGTGAGTTAAAAGTAGGCTTACTTTTAACATCAATTGTATCGGCCCCAAAGCTTTTAGTGGCTAAGAAAAAAAGGATTACAAGAACAATATAAAAATAAGGCTTCATCTATTAACCTGAATTTCAATCAAAATAATAAATGCAGCATAATAATAAGGAAGGTAGAACTTACCCGGTACAAATGACTATTTTTTTGTTGGTTTATAACCTCTTGATTTAGCTGCACCCTCAAGTCTTTGTTGCCATTTAGATTTTTTTACCGGCTTTTTCTTACTGGCCTCCAGCTTTTTAAGGATTGCTTCATCGTCAACAAAACGTTTTGTTATCATATTCTGGCCAAAGGTTATAATATTTGCCAGAAAATAATAATAAGTCAAACCTGCAGAATAGTTATTCAGAATAACCATGAACATAACAGGCATCATATACATCATGCCCTTCATTCCCGGCATTTGTGTTGTTGCCTGAGCCGGACTATTTAATTTCATAGTAAGAATAGTGGAAATTGTCATTAACAATGTAAATAAACTCACATGGTCTCCATACATTGGAATGGTAAATGGCAATTGAAGGATAGAATCATATGTTGAGAGGTCAGTAGCCCATAAAAAACCTTGTTGCCTCAGCTCAATTGAAGTAGGGAAAAACCTGAACATTGCAAATAAGATAGGCATTTGCAGAAGCATAGGCAGACAGCCACCTACCGGGCTCACCCCTACCCTCTTATACAATGCCATAGTAGCCTGCTGCTTTTTCATGGAATCTTCCTTCTTCGGAAATTTCGTATTGATCTCATCAACCTGTGGCTTCAGGACCTTCATCTTTGCCTGTGACAGATACGACTTATAAGTTAAAGGAAATAAGGCCATCTTGATAATAAGGGTCAAAACAAGAATAATAACTCCATAATTAGTGAAAAAGCGACCCAGCCAGTTAAACAAAAGTATGATCACATATTCATTGATCCAACGGATAATATTCTTCCCCAGGGAAACCAGATTTTCCAGCCCAAGTCCATATTTCTTTAGATCTTTATAATTATTAGGGCCAAAATAATAATGCATATTATAAGAAAAATCATCATCACCTGAATAAGGGAGGCTCATCTTAGCTTTAAATAATCGCAGGTACTTGCTGTCTTCAGGCATTTTTTCAGATTGCACCCAGGCATTCATTGAAGGTTCATCCATTATAAGAACAGAAGAAAAAAACTGGTCTTTAAAAGCCATCCATTCAATTTTGGTAGTAATATCTTCCTCTTCCACATCTTTAGATGACCTGTCCTTGGAACCATCTACTTCAGCCTGATAATATTTAAACTTATAACCCACATAATAATCTTCATTCGTGCGACCTCTTTCCTGCTGAGGCATATACATTTCCCAGGAAAGGTCCAATGCGCTTAAATTGCCAGCCATCACATCTTTCATTCCCTTCAGGTTAAGGTCAAAATCCAACATATAATCATCTGGTTTTAGCGTATAGACATACTCAATATATTTTTCTTCAGCAACTTCAAGACGCATTGTAACACTTACTGGTTTGTCATTAACAACAATGTGCCGATTATTTGTAAGCGGAGTAAAATAGAGATCATTTGTTTTTATTGCGTGATTATCAAAAGTGAAAAATTGAAAACCAAAAACAGTGGAGTCACCATCAAATAAAATGAGAGGCATGGTGTCGTATGTATGAAATGTTTTAAGTTCTGCTGAATAGATCCGCCCTCCTTTATTGGAAATTTTAAGTTTAACCAGATCATTTTCAATAGTTATAAAATCCAGTTGTCCTTGTGCAGAAGAAGAAAATAAACCTAGCTGTGAAGAAAAACCTTCTTTAGCCTGCTTTTGAACAGATACCTGGGAGCTTTTTTCAACTTTTTCGTCCTGAGTACCAGAAGAAACATCCTCCCGGGCTGTTGTCTCAAACCCCATCATCCGGTTAATCTCATCAATCTGCTTAGTTGCATAGGTCTCTCTGGGCTTTAAAGAGGCAGCTTTCCGGTAGGCCAGGATTGCCTTATCAAAATCTTTTGCAGTATATAACGAATCGGCAAGATAAATTTCCTTGTCGTAAGCTTTGTCCATTTTGGAAGTATTGTAATAGCTGTATCCAATAAAAATTACACCTATTAATAAAATTCCAATAATTGTATTCTTATCCATAAATTTACATTTACTAATCTATAAAGTCGATAATATTAATATTTCGTCCCAGGGGACTTTCCTGACAAATGCTAGTCACCCATTGCGGCTTTCACAAATCCTACAAAAAGCGGATGTGGGCTAACTACCGTACTTTTATATTCCGGATGAAATTGAACACCAACATACCACTTATGATCAGGTATTTCCATAATTTCGACAAGGGATGTTTCAGGGTTAATACCTACGGCTTTCATTCCGGAATTTTCAAATTCTTCCAGGTATTTATTATTGAATTCATACCTGTGCCTATGCCTTTCAGAAGTATCCGTCCTTTGGTAAGCTTTATAAGTGAAGCTGTTTTTTGCAATCCTGCATGGATAAGCTCCAAGCCGCATGGTACCACCTTTTTCAGTTATATCCTTTTGGTCTTCCATCAAATCAATAACAGGAAAAAGAGTACGCTCATTCATCTCCGTGGAGTCAGCCTTATCCATTTTTAATACATTTCTGGCATATTCAATAACCGAGCATTGCATTCCGAGGCAAATTCCCAGGTAGGGAACATTGTTTTCCCTTGCATACCTGGCTGCGGATATTTTACCTTCAATTCCCCTGTTTCCAAAACCGGGAGCTACAAGAATTCCATTTAAACCCTTCAGTTTTCCCCGGGCGTTTTCATCGTTAATATCCTCTGAATGTATATAAGATAATTCTACCTCACAATCATTCATGGCCCCCCCGTGAATAAAAGATTCTGAAATTGATTTATAAGCATCATGTAATTCAACATATTTACCAATTAAACCAATCTTTATTTTTTGTTTCGGATGCTTTAATTTCTCAACAAAATTCCTCCAAACTTTTAGTTCAGGGTCATTTCCTAAAGGCAGGTCAAGCTTAGTAAGGACAACTTCATCCAGTTTTTCCCCTAACATTAATAAGGGAACCTGATAAATGGTTGAAACATTTATTGATTCAATTACAGAAGACTTAGCCACATTACAAAATAAAGCTACTTTTTCACGAATACCGTCATTCAGGCTTCGTTCCGTTCTTAAGACCAGAACATCGGCCTGTATCCCATTTTCCTGCAAAATCTTTACCGAATGCTGGGTAGGTTTGGTTTTCAACTCACCTGTTGCTGCAAGGTAAGGTACCAAAGTAAGGTGTACAACAATGCAATTTTGAGGGCCCAATTCCCATTTCAGCTGTCTAACCGATTCAATATAAGGCAAAGACTCAATATCACCAACTGTGCCTCCAATTTCAGTAATCACAATATCAAACTCATTTTTCCTTGCTACAAACTTTATTCCCCTTTTGATCTCATCCGTTATATGAGGGATGATTTGAACTGTTTTACCCAAATAATCCCCGGCTCTTTCCTTGTTGATAACTGTTTGGTAAACTTTTCCGGTTGTAACATTATTCGCCTGGGAAGTTGGAATATTCAGAAACCGCTCATAATGGCCCAGGTCAAGATCCGTTTCTGCCCCGTCCTCAGTAACATAGCATTCCCCATGTTCATAAGGATTAAGGGTGCCGGGATCCACGTTAATATATGGGTCCATTTTTGAAATGGTTACCCTGTAACCTCTTGACTGAAGCAGTTTAGCTAAAGATGATGCAATAATTCCTTTTCCCAGTGATGAAGTTACACCCCCTGTTACAAATATGTATTTTGTTGATTGCAAGTTAATAGTGAATTGTATGGTTAAAAGAAATTTTATTTAATTATTAATATCCAACTTATACTACAGGACCTTATCAATCATCCTGATCTTTTTTCTCAATAAATCAACGCTCTTTTTTGAATTTTCAATTTTCCGTGTAACCTCTTCAATCACGGGATTTGCATTGGCTGACTTAGCAAAAAAACCAATATTATTCTCCCAAAGTACGATATCACTTTCTAATGCTTTTAATCGGTTGGCAAATTTTTCTCTTTCGGCATACAATTTCCCTTTAAAATGAGGAGCTGAAGCCATTTCTTCCAATTTATTCCTGTACCTGATTATGCTCTTCCTGGAATCATCCAGTTTCAGACTATCATAAAATTTATCAATGGCCTGTTTATACTGTTGCATCAACTTGTCCTTTTTCTTAATAGGAACAAATCCAATGGAAGACCATTGCTGCTGGAATTTTTTTAGCATAGCAAAGTTATCATCCTGATTATCAACAGGCTTATAAGATCCAATCTCATCCAACAGCAGCTCTTTCAATTTAAGATTTTCATCATACTTTTGATCAATATTGGCAAAGAATTCAGATTTTCTATTAAAGAAAGTATCACATGATGACCTGAATCTTTTCCAGACTTTATCTGATGATCTTCTGGGCACAGGCCCAATATCTTTCCACTTCTTCTGCAAAATAATCAGATAATCTGTGGTCTTCTTCCAATCCTCACTATTCATGACTTCTTCAGCCTGAATACATAAATCGGTTTTTAGTTGCAAATTATTTAATTGAACTTCCTTATTCTCAGCATAATAGGCCCTCCTGTTATTAAAAAATCCATCACAGGCAACACGGAACCTCTCATATATTAGCGTATTATATTTTTTAGGGGCGAAGCCTATCGTTTTCCACTCTTTTTGTATTTCTACAATCTCATTTGATTTCTTTTCCCAATCTTTATTTGAATTGATTTCATCTTTAAGAATAGCTTCAACCTTTTCACATAAAGCCGTTTTCAAGTCAAGATTTTGCTTAAGTGAGGCTTTGATATCTTCAAAATGCTGCTGATGCTTCCTGTTGATCAATGAAGTAAATGAACGAAACCGTTCCCAAATCACTTCCTTTGACTCGTGGGGTACCGGTCCTATTTCCCTCCACTGTTCATGATACTTTTGCAAAGTACGGAAGGCCGAAACGACATTGCTCTCTTCCAGCAATTTTTCTGTTTTTTCACAAAGGGCAATTTTACTCTCAAGGTTTTTTCTCAGATCAAGATCACGTAGTTCTTTGTTAATTTTAATATAATCATAGAATTTTTCTACATGATAATGATAATTCTCCCAAAGATCTTTTAGTTTAGATTGTGGAATCGGCCCCAGCAACTTCCACTGATGCTGCAAATCACGGAACTCCTGAAAGGTTTTATTGATTGATTCTTCTTTATTAATCAGGCACTTTATAGATTCAATAATCCTAAATTTCTCTTCCATATTTGCCTGCTTTTCCGATTCAACCCTATGGTTATAGCTGGCTTTTTTGCGCTTATAATTATTTAGTAATCCCTTCAGCCTTTCTTCAAGGGGATCCTGTACCGGACCAAACTCTTCTTCTTTTCCCCCATCCTTCAAAAAGGCCTCTTTCTTTTTATCTAATTCAAGTTTCAGTTTTTTATAAAAATTCGACTTGATTTGCTCCAGGCTATTCCTAATCTCCTGAACAGGCCTTTCATTAACAAGTATTTCCAGGCTATTTACAAGCTCTTCCATAGGAAGACTGGAATAATCCACTTCCTTTATTTCAATATCTTCTTCAACCTCATCCTTGCCTGCAGTAACAGCCTGAACTTTGTCCTGCTTATCAGACGCTTCTACAAGTTCTTCAGACTTAACATCTTTTCCCTTGCTCTCCTCCGGCACTATCTCAGACTCCTTAACTTCCTTATCTCCTGCTAATTTTTCTTCAGACTCTTCGGCAAATACTGGTTTCTCCACGGGCAATGGATCTTTTGAAGTAGATTCTTCTTTTTCTTCCAGTACTTCAGGCTCAGTTTTTCCCTCAGGTTCCATCTGGTTTTCAGGTAATCCCTCGGCATGTCCCTCTTCTATTTCCTTTTTTTCAGAAATAACATCAGGCTTTTTCTCTTCATCCAAAGAAATAATGTTTGTAGGTTTTTCAGTTGAAGTATCAGGTTTTTCAACCGGACTATTATCAATATTTGGTTTTATATCCCCGGAAAGTTCATTTTTCTTATCAATTGTCATCATTCATCATTTTTTTCTGTTATTACAACAGAATGTGAGAGCATTCAGGTATCACATTTCAGGCTACGAAAATATATAATTCGCTACTAAAACTCAAAGAATTTATGGAATAATTAAGAAATCATGCTTATCTGAAGAATACATAAACAATTAATTTATCATAACAAACTCATAAACAGATATATAAATAAATTTAAAGATTGAAATAAATACCTATCAAACCAGTAACTAAACCAACAAACAAGTTGATGATCTTTACATATAAGAAACTTTTTTTCGATTCAGCCAACAGGGGCAGGCTTCCATGACCATCCTGAACAATTGAATTAGCCAGCAAAATGCTTAATGGAATGGTACCCGCCACAAACAAGGAAATGAATACCATATTAGGTCCGGATTCAGGGATAATACCCACCAGTAGGGCTATAATCAATATAAAATACAGGTTTCCCCTTACCCATTGTTCTATCTCAAAATGTCCTTCAAGAAAACCCAATACAAGCAAAGTTCCAAAAGTCCATAGAAATATTTTAATAAAATGTTTTTTTATAATATGCTCCCAAATATGTTCATCCAAAAAATGCTCAGGTACAGTGCTAACAATAAAAAGGATGACCGCAGCACTTCCCAACAAAACAAAACGAACCCAATTCCATTTTTCAGGGCCAATACCTCCTAATAATATCAATACAAACAGAACTGAAACACCAAACATAAACAAGAACCTTGAGAAAGAAATATTTTTAAACTGTGATTGTACATTATTTGCTTCAAAACAAATACATTCCTTCTCATTTTTGTGATGATGAAACCCACGGTGGGCTTCAAATGGCTGATAGTTCGCCAGCTTTGGGAACAAGTTTAAAAAATAACCAATAATTAAAGCAATAAAAAAAATGATAAAGGTAATTTTAAGGAAGGTTCCGGGAATCATAGCCATCATTATAAAAGCCTCATCCCCGGAGGTAGCTATCATTACAGTAACAAGCGAGGCAAAATTCGTGATCCGGTGTGAGAAAAGTGATACCACCGTATATGTACCAAGGCAACCGGGCACTATCCCTAAAAATGCAGATAAAGGAATCTGTAACCACCGGGATGACTGCAATTTATTACTCCACTTTCCACGGGTTTGAACATTTATGTATTCAATGATCAGCATTACTACCATTACAAAGCTGGTGATCATTAAGGCATGTTTTAGTGAATCTGCAATAACTGGCAATACCATAAAAAAGAGTGTTTAAAAAGAGATTCAAAATTAAGAAAAGAAATAACTTTTATTCTTTATGCTTAAACAAAATTAAAATCCAAAATTCAGAAAATTAGTTATTCTCAATAAAAAAAATATTAAAAATTTGACATGTGAACATATGCTCATTATATTTGTATAAAAAATTGAAATACAAAACTTCTATACTTTAATAAATTACAAAAATCTAAAAGCATGAAGATAGCAATACCAACAAATGATAAGGAAACAATTTTCCCACGTACTGGTCAGGCTCATGGTTATATGATATTCCATGTGGAAAATAATATTATAAAAGGAAAATTTTACAAGGCTTTATCCCTGAAATTGCGACATAAACATGAGCATCAGGATGAATCTGAAAAACACTCTCATAAAGACCTGTGTCAGTTTCTTGAAGGCTGTGACCTATTGCTTGTTAAAAATATTGGAAAACACCTGCAACAAGATTTTAAGGAAAACCAGGTATTTTATGAAAAAACAAAGGAAACTCTTGTTGAAGATGCAATTACAAAGTTTTTAAATGATAAAAGCCAGGAAAATTAACTCTTCTTCTTCTAAATTAATACCTACTTAAGTTTTTGTTTCACACGAAGTTCAAATAAGGTAAAGGATTTATTATTAAACAACTACCAAACAAGACCAACCATACTAACTCTTTAACATTCAAGATATTACAAAATATTATGATGTATTGGCTTTATTCCTTTGAAAGAATCAATTATAAAAAGGATTTTATATTTTTTTAAGACGATAATTTCAATTATTCAACTATATTTGAAATGCCGGTAAAATTAAATTGTTTGTAATACCCGGCAGTTTTTAAACAATAGAGAAAAAACAAGTTTCCCTAAAATGAGAATAACAATTTTTAAATTCCTTACCATACCAATAGTCATTTTGCTTTCTGTTCTATCCACATTTGCACAAATGTCTGCTGATACCCTGGTTGTTCAAACTTTTACTTTTAATGATATTGATAAAAGAAGAGATGTGTTTCAATTCCCTGATTCAGATCAGAGCTGGCGAAAAATTATTATGGTACGAACGCTGAAATGTGATGAAAAAACAAGTCGCGATATTTATCCATGCGGCGAATGGGATTACATTACCCGTACAATTATTTATGTTCATAAGAAAGATACCACCGAAGAATTTGAACTGGATAATTTCATAACACCCTATGGCAAACGACTGGATTTGAATGGAAACAAAGGATGGACCTGGTATTACGATGTAAGCGATTATGCCCCCCTGTTTAAAGGGAAAGTAGATATATCTTCAGGAAACACCCAGGAATTACTGGATATGAAATTCTATTTCATTCCCGGAATACCTGACCGAAACGTTATTAGTATCGAAAATATCTATCCTGCCGGCTCTTACAAATACGAAAGACTATCGGACAATGATGTACTGAAACCTGTAAAAATAGTTTTGAACCCTGAAGCCAAATCATATAAAATAAGAGCAAGGATTTCAGGTCACGGACATTTCGGCCCCAGGAATTGTTGTGAATGGGAAAGTAAAACCCACAGCTATTACCTGGGTGATGAAATGATCTTTCGCTGGAATGTCTGGAAAGATTGTGGCCTTAACCCTATCTTCCCGCAAGGTGGAACCTGGCAATTTGACCGGGCTGGCTGGTGCCCCGGAACCCCTGTTGATACTCATGATTTTGAGTTGACTGACAAAGTTAAACCAGGTGATACAATTAATCTGGACTATGGAATTGAAGCTTACTCGGAAAACGGTGAAAAAGGAGGGAATTTTCAAATGAGCCACCAGCTTATTTCCTATTGGGCACCAAATTTTTCAAATAATGCAGCCATTTACGATATTCTTGCCCCCAGCTCAAAAGATGAATATAGTCGTATCAATCCGATTTGTAAAGAGCCCCATATTATTATCCAGAATACCGGTA
>JAOZKQ010000052.1 GCA_029935275.1 Bacteroidales bacterium
TTTATTATGGCAGATTTGACAATATGGTTTTTGCATATTTATTTTCTGAACCCAATGATGGTATGATAAGATTCTCACAATCACCTACGGGAGGCGGTCCACAAAATCCTGCCTGGGATTTTCATTTTATTATTCCAAATTTTATAGTTGGTAAGTTGTATTCGTTTAATGTAAGACTCATATATAAAGAATGGATAGGTGCTGAAGATATCCAGAGAGAATATAAAAAGTGGAACAAAAATAAATAAATAACGATATGAATATATTCAAATTCTTAACCATCACATTTTTACTTTCATCGATTAGTGTTTTTGCTCAAAAAAACAACTCCGGATCAACTTTAGATAATCTTATATACAAACAGGATTTTAAAGCTCAACGGGAAAGTAGTTCAAATGAAAATTTGCATAAAAATGGTGATGCTGTGTCAATTGAGCCTGGTGAGACAATTGTGTTGGGTGATCTCTCAGGCCCAGGCATCATCAATCATATCTGGATTACAATTGGCTCAGAAGATCCATTCTTTGGCCGATCATTAGTTATCCGGATGTACTGGGATGGCAGCGACAAACCAAGTGTTGAGGCACCATTGGGAGATTTTTTTGGTGTTGGGCATGGAGCATTTGTGTCGTTTGAATCCAATCCGGTTAGCACTTCTTCTCATGGGAGAGCGAAAAATTGTTTTTGGAAAATGCCATTTCGAAATAATGCAAAAGTTACAATTACAAATGAATCAAAAGAATATAGAACAGACTCATTTTATTATTATTTGGACTGGGAAAAACACGATAGTTTACCAGAAGATGTGTTATATTTTCATGCACAGTATCGTCAACAATTTCCGGCTCAAACCGGAGATTACACGATATTAGAAACAGAAGGCGTTGGTCATTATGTAGGAACCATCTATTCGGTACAAAATATGGAGCTGGGCTGGTTTGGAGAGGGTGATGATCGTTTTTATATTGATGGAGAAGAAATCCCTTCACTACGCGGCACCGGTACTGAAGACTATTTTGGAGATGCCTGGGGTTTTCGTCAATTTGATCGGCCTTATTATGGTGTATCTCTATGGGAAGGTTATTTTCCCGGAGACAGAGTCACCGCTTATCGTTGGCATATTCCGGATCCGATTCCTTTCAGAAAATCTATAAAAGTTACCATTGAACATCGTGGCAGTATTTTTTCTGATTTAGGAATACAATTGGGTAGTTTTATTGAACGCCCGGATTGGATTAGTTCGGTGGCTATTTGGTATCAGTCAACACCTGCGCAATTTGAAGAATCAATTCCACCCGCAAATAAACGTATCGCACCATATCAAATTTTTGCCGCAAAGAATTTAACTATCAGGGCAAATCCTGAAAACTGCATAAAGAAGGCCGATATTTCTCTGGATTTTATTCCCATGAAACCTGATGCCTATCTCGAATTTGATTTTAATGTTGAAAAAGACGGTAGGTACCAAATCAATGTGATTTTAATGCATTCACTTTTTAGTAGTAAATATCAACCATTTCTTGATGGTAAAGCTTTAGGCCCTGAATTGGATCTTTATACTTCAGGTAACGATCCAATCTGGAAACATCTTGATTTGCATGATCTCACTACTGGTACTCATACCTTACGATTTGAAGGAAAAGGTGCTTCACCAAAAATGCGAACAATGGCACCACCGACTTATTATTTTAGTATGGTTTATTTGATATTACTAAGACTGGAGGATATGAAAGGATATCATAATGCATATAATGAATTAGCAAAATAATAAATAAGGTATCACTAAAATAAGATAATGAGAATAGAAAAACAGAATAGAAATCATGAAAAAAATTATAAGCATAATACTTGTAGTTATCTCTTTTGCCGGTGTTAATCTATACGCGAATGGAAAGGAAATATTTGATCAGAAATTTCCTATCGGAAAACCTGGAACAAAACTTGAATATAGTACAAAAACCAAAGAACTACCAGGGTCTGTAGTCAGGAAATTTGAAATAACTCTCGGTG
Organism: Bacteroidales bacterium; assembly: GCA_029935275.1. Classification (GTDB taxonomy): domain Bacteria; phylum Bacteroidota; class Bacteroidia; order Bacteroidales; family VadinHA17; genus JANTGF01. The sequence continues at coordinate 2,011 of JAOZKQ010000052.1, forward strand.
AGATTGAAGAAAAGAATGGTATCCCCTACCAATGGCTTCAGATAAATGCTGAAAAAGAGAACAATCAGACATTTTCTATATGGATACTCTCTTCAGCTTATCCTTCTGAATCACTAAAAATTGCTCAGAAAAATATCTTACGATATATTGTTTCAAAGTTTGATTCAAACCCGATTGAATTCGTAAATCAGAATTATGCTACAGCTGTTCTGCCCAATACCGGCGCTTGGAAACATCTTATGCCAAGATTAGAAAATGGCGAAAGCCCCATTAATCCCAAAGAAAAGAAAATTAAATATTTAGGACTTGAATATAAACTTAAAAGTCGCAAACAATCGGAAATTCCATCCAATCCGAAAGAAACTATTGCAATCAACCTAACACCAAATTTACTCATTGGGATTCCTCACAATTCAAAAGTAAAAGACGAGACAAGAAGATATGATGAGTCCGACTATGAGTATGTTGAATTGACAAAGAAAAACTATTTGGAAATGATCGAAAATGGAATGAATGTACTTCGTGTTAATGACCAACAAGTTAAATGGATTGAGGAGGAGAACGTTTATTATTGGGGAATTGGTGGAGAGTCTGTCTCTTATCCCGAGTGCCTGTATCAGAGTAATTACATTGGGCCGGTCATATTCTTTGATGAACCAATGGTGGGTACAAGAGATCATGTAATCAAACCGGGGTTCAAAGAAGATCCAGGCTTGCGTAAAACCATTACCCCACAGAAATTCCTTGAAGATTTTAAAAAAGTATATCATGAAAAGAAATATGAAGAAGGCCCTACCTTACTACTTAAAGGACTAGCTAAGAGAAAAGACGTTGATATCGGTGATATGAATTTTTTACAACAGAATATCTATTCATGGGAAACTATGCCAGCCTCAGCTATCTATCAGTTATCTGAAGGCGACAAGTCAACACCCTCTGCAATGGTTTTTGAACCTCCGGGAAGATTTGGAGCAAAGCGGGTTTTACCTGAACTAAATATGAGCTTTGATTGTCAGATCCCGATTGACGATCCTAAAAACCTGATTGGAATGATAACAGGCTTTTTACGAGGTGCTGCCCGTATAACCGATAAGGAATGGGGAATCAGTATTTATGGTCAGGTACTTCGCTCGGATTCATACTGGCTGATGACACATGCATACGACCAGGGTGCTACTCATTTTTTTTACTGGGATTCATATCAATTGGCTGCCGTTCCCTACAATGAATATCTTTCCTTGTCTAAGAATTTAAGAGAATATGCCAAAAACTTTCCAAAACGTGATTTGGAAAAACTGAAAAATACAGCTGAAGTAGCCATCTTAATTCCACCGGGGTATAATCTCGGGCATGTTAAAATGGGAATAGGAAATTTTAGCGGATTGCCCGAACTCAATATGGAACGCAAAAATAGCCATGGCATCAAATATCGTGATGTAATGAATAATTTTTATATCGAAATTGAACGTTGTATCCGCCTGGGTGTGGAATATGATTTATTCTGGAATATGGAAAACCTTGAATTAAATAATTACCGGGAGATTATAACTATCAGGGAAGACGGCAAAGTTGAAGTAGCGAAAAATGGGAAGAGTAAACTTCTGGATTCCGCCCGGATACCGGAACGTCCCGATGGTGACCGGCCTAAACTTTCAGTTGAGCTGGAAACAAACAATGGAAATTCACAAGGCACAGTTACAGCCCGTGCAAAAGTAATTGAAGGATCTGCCCCAATTTATTACACCCAGGGAGCAGGGAAAGACGGCATTTACAAAAACACTTATGTACTATGGGAATTATACGGTCCCGAAGATGAAGACTATACTGATTTTTGGAATGAAAGATGGAATGTTTCTGTTATAGAAGAAAAAGAATCTACTTCTGTTGAAATCAAATTCAATATAGATAAACCCGGGGATTATCGTTTGCGTGTATCTACAACCGATGTTGCAGGAAGAAGTACTGTAGTTTGGAAAGATCTAATTATTGATGAATAAGAAAAAGCTGCAGGTAACTTCTAAAAATTGATCTTTGTAGAAATCTGCAGCCTTAAACAAAATGTCAGAATAATTATGCTAAATAATAACAACTCTGATAGGAATTGTAGCAATCCAAGAATAAATCCCAATGGAATTGGTTGGAGAGTAATTAATATACTCTTTTTTGTAGTCATACTAATTTTTAATATATTTTATATTTCTCTTCGATCATATTGGCCTGATATGAATGGTTCGCTCAAAGTTGAAACAGGATTAGGATGGGATTGGGCTAGAATACTTTTTAGTTTAGTATTTGCTATTTTAGTATATTCATCAATACTGTTTTATAGACTATTTATCCTAAAGCTAAATGAGAATTGGTTGAATAAAATATTTTCTCTTTCATTTACAATAATCTTTAGTTTGTGGCTGATTTATCTTTATTTATCAGACCTGCCAGAGTTAGCTCTACCTCTAACTATGCTTGACTTTTACAGTCCCATTATTTATGGCATTCTTGTTATAGGTTTGGGTTTATTGCTTTCCCGATTTATAAAATTATTCAAGAAGTTATGGAAAAATACTAATTCTAAGATAATAGCACTTTGCCTATTGTTATCATATATTACAGTATGGTTTGTTCCCTTAATTCTTATACCTACTACTGTGCAAGATTTTCTTCCTCCAAAACCCATAATAATAGCTCACAGAGGCCTAACCTCATTAGCTCCCGAAAACACTTTGGCTGCTGGGGTTCTCGCTTCTGAAATGGGTGCTGATGGATGGGAAGTTGACGTTAGAATGAGTGCAGATGGTAGATTATTCATGATGCATGATATAAATTTCATTCGCACAACAAATGTTACTGATGTTTTTCCAGGTCGCAAAAACGATGATGTTTCAATATTTACCCTTGCTGAAATTCGACAATTAGATGCAGGATCCTGGTTTGTTGACGATGACCCATATCAAATATTTGGTTTTGGGAAATTAGATCCTTTGGATTATGAAAAATATCGTGGTTTGAAAATCCCCACTCTTGAAGAAGTAATTAACCTTACCGAAGAACTTAATCTTATATTGGATTTAGATCTAAAATTTTCATCATCTGATCACCCTTTGTTTGAAAATTTTGATAGTTCATTGTTTTCTCAGTTGTTGTCTTCTAGTTTAAATTCAGAACGGATTTTATTGAGAAGTAACAATGAAAATGCAATAAATATGACACGATTAATTAGAGATACAGTTGAAGAGACTATCCAGCAACATATTGTCCTTGACATCACGGGTTATTTAATCAATGAGCAATATGATAATTTTCATAATGATAACATTGTAATAATGGCAGGAGTGATTAATTCTCCAGAAAGGTTTTCTCAACTTTGGTGTTTAGGTTTGGAATATGTATTGACTGATACTCCTCATCTATTTTCTGTAATGTCCAAACCAAAATTTCATTTCACTTGGGATCAATATTTGACTTATTGGGTGATGAATTGTTTGATAGGTGTAAGCATAGGTATAATTTCTCTAAGAATAGTTAAAAAACGTGATAAATTAGATAAGGTCTAATATAGCTTATTATATGTTTAGAAAATATCGGATTACTAACGATTTCCTTCATAATGTTACAATAAATGCCGGAAGGGCTGAGAGTAATAGCTTGTTCCTAAATGAAAGAAGTACAGACTTGCTTGTAGAAAACCATGTTGTATATATATAGTACCCGTGCAAAAGTAATTAAAGGATCTGCCCCAATTTATTACACCCAGGGAGCAGGTAGGAGTACCATAATTTGAAAATATATTGTTATTGCTAAATTGAAAATATTTACTAACCCAAAGATAAAAATGAAAAATAAATTAAAATACATAATAATTCTATCGGTGAGTGCTGCTCTACTTAGCTGTGGAAACAGTAGTTTGGAAATTTATGTTTCACAAAATGGAAATGATAATGCAAATGGCAAATTATCATCCCCGATTGCAAGTTTGCACCGTGCCGCAGAATTGGCCAGAGCTAAAGCTGGGAAGATTCCGGTAACCATCTATTTATCCGGTGGGTATTTCCGTTTAACTGAACCTCTGAAATTAGGCATTACTGATGGAGGGACTGCAGATATTCCGGTTCAATGGGAAGCTATGCCCGGAGAGAAACCGATAGTCAGTGGCGGTATTTCAGTAAGTAATTGGATGCCGGAAGAAAATGGTTTATGGTCTGCAACACTTCCTGAAGATTTTCATGGAAAATTCAGATCCCTATATATAAATAACAAACGTGCAATTAGAGCACGATTCCCGGATAATGATTTTCTAAAAGTAAGTAAAGCCGGTAAAGACAACAGAACAAACTTCTTTTTTGAGAAAAACCAAATTCCAAAAATATATAATATAAAAGACCTTGAATTGGTTTTTATACATGATTGGTCAATTACGCGCATTGGAGTAAAATCTATTAACTGGAAAAACAATCACCTTATAGCACAGGATTCCATCGGTGGGAGGCTTCCCTTTTTTACGATTACAAATTGGGATCAGCATCCTAGATACTATCTTGAAAACGCACAGGAATTTTGTGATAGTCCAGGAGAATGGTATTGTGATTTTAAGAAAAGAAAAATCTATTACCATCCATTATCCAGTGAAAAAATTAATGAAACCGAAGGTATAATTCCAATTGCCACAAAATTGATTACCATAACAGGAAATCAGGAAAGACAAGTTGGCTTTATCAGTTTTAAAGGAATAACATTTGAGCATACAGCCTGGCAGATACCTGATCATGGCTATTGTGGAATACAGGCATGTATGTATGATGATCGCAGCAAAAACAAGAGTGGCTGGAGTAAAGTTCCAGCTGCAATTGAACTTGATTTAGCAAAAAATTGTAGATTCTATAATTGCACCATTAAACATACAGGAGGTTCCGGTATTTGGATAAGAGAAAATTGTCAGAACTGTGAGATATCGGAAAGCCACATTTATGATATTTCAGGTAATGGTATAAATATTGGCGAGGGGAGAGACAGGCTGGTAAATGGAGTGCCATGGTGGCAAACAGCCCCCGAACAAGTCTCTGAAAATAATAAAATAAGCCATTCTCTGATTGAAAATTGCGGAATCCAGTTTTATGGTGCTATTGGAATTTGGGGAGGATTGATTTCAAATACGGTAATTGATCATAATGAAATCAGGAACTTACCTTACACCGGAATTTCTGTAGGATGGATGTGGAACCCAAATCCAACGCCTTGCGGGGAGAATACTATAAATGCAAATCACATTCACCATATTATGAATAAACTTAGTGATGGAGGTGGAATTTATTGCCTTGGTTTGCAACCAAACAGTCTGATTACTAACAATCTTATTCATGATGTTACAATTAATGCCGGAAGGGCTGAGAGTAATGGAATGTTCCTCGATGAGGGAATTACAGACTTACTTGTAGAAAATAATATTGTATATAATATTGCCCGTTCACCATTAAGATTTCACAAAGCATTTCAAAATACCGTGCGTAATAATGTTTTTGCATGTGGCGATAATATTCCACCAATACGATACAACAGAACTAAGGAAGAGGATATTAAGAAAATAGATAATATAGTTTTGAGTCAGTCATCAAAATCAGATATGGAGAAACTAAATTCAATTGTTGATAAAAGAATAATCGAATTTGACATGGTAAAGAGTAATAGAATCCCTTAAGCTTATTGTTATGAAAAATATATTTAAACCGGAGAAAATTTATCTCTTATTTTTTATACTTCTTGTCTTATTTTTTTTACCGAAATGTCAAAATTCTGGAAAAATAAATCTGGAAAATGTTACTATTATCATTAATGGGAATGAATATCCGGACTATCAGAAAACAGTCAGTGAAGTCCTGGCAGAGGAAGTAAAAAAAAGAACCGGATTTAATTGGGCAGTATCCTCAGAAACCTCAGCTAATGAAAATTCAATTACATTATCAATTGATAAATCACTTTTAATAAAACCAGAAGGTTATAATCTGAAGATCGAGCAATATAAAGGAAAATATAAAATTGAGATAAACAGTTCTGATAAGCGTGGTTTACTATACGGAGTAGGAAAATTTCTTCGTATGCTGGAATGGGAAAAAGGATTTGCCCATATTCCAAATACAGTTGATTTAAATTCCTCACCAAAATATGCACTCCGTGGTCACCAATTCGGATATCGCAATACAGCAAATTCATGGGATGCATGGACAGTTAAACAGTTTGATGAGCATTTTAGGGAACAAATGCTTTTCGGAGCTAATAGCTTTGAGAATATCCCCTTCCAGGATCCTTCTGAAAGTATCCATTTCAAAGTGCTACCCAAAGAAATGGAGGTTCACTTAAGTAATATATGTGATAAATATGATGCAGATTATTGGGTTTGGACTCCTGCTCCACATGACCTGAGCATTAAAAATGCACATCAGGAAGGCCTTGACCAGCAAGAAGCTTTTTTTGCGTCATGTCCAAGGCTCGATGGTGTATTTGTGCCCGGTGGTGACCCCGGTGATAATCATCCATCTGTTCTTATGCCCTATTTAAAAGATCTATCCGGAATTCTTCATAAATATCATCCTGATGCAGGCTTATGGGTTTCTTTGCAAGGATTTGAAAAAGAGAAAGTGGATTACTTTTTTAATTACCTTGAAGATAACAATCCTAACTGGCTAAAGGGACTTGTCTATGGGCCAAGCAGCCCTCCCATTGATTTAGAACGCAAGCGTTTACCTGATAATTACATGCATCGTTTTTACCCAGATATTACACACACCATAAGATGCTCATATCCCGTAGAAAGATGGGATCAGGCATTTGCACTAACTCTGGGCAGAGAAGCATGTAATCCTCAACCACTTTATTATACCAGGATCCATAATAGGAATGCTATTTACACAGATGGGTTTATCTCTTATTCTGATGGTACTCACGATGATGTGAATAAAGTTGTATGGAGCCAGCTGGGATGGGATCCTAAAAGTGATGTTAGAAATATTGTAGTTGAATATTGTCGGTTTTTCTTTGGCTCAAATATAGCAGAAGAGGCTGCTGATGGGATACTTGCTTTGGAACAAAACTGGGTAGGCCCAGTCATAGGTAATAAAGTAATCGGAGAAACCTTGACTTTATGGAAAAAGATGGAAGCAGAAAACCCACAGTTAGCTAATAACTGGAGGTGGCAACAACTGGTGATGCGGGCATATTACGATGCTTATATACAAGATCGGCTTAGCTATGAAAAAGGGCTTGAAACAGAAGCCTATAAAATTCTTGCAAATGCTAAAAATATCGGAGCAGACGAGGCAATGAAGGAAGCATTATGGCTTGTACAAAAGGCTGACAGGGAATTTGTTTCACAGGATCTAAAGCAGAAAGTTTTCCAATATGCCGAAGATCTGTTTCAATCCGTTGGAGCGCAAACCAGTGTGGCAAAATATAATGCCAGTGGCGCTGAAAGAGGTGCTATTCTCGATTTTATAGATCACCCCTTAAACAATAGATGGTGGTTAGAAGATGAATTTACAAAAATCAGCCAATTAAAAACAGAAGAAGAAAAGCTGACTAAACTCGAGTTTATCAGAACTTATGAAAATCCGGGACCAGGAAGTTTCTACGACAATATCTCAAGTGCTGATGCCAGACATGTGATCTCTGAAACCGATGATGCCATTGATTATTTATGGGAAAATAATGGTTTTAGCAGGAAACGTTTATCAACTCAATTATTCCAGTTTACACCGGTATTAGAATACGATGATCTGGATTCAAATACAGACTATCTAATTCGTGTTTCAGGTTATGGTGAGGCCTTATTAAGAGCAAATGGAGAACGCTTAGTACCAACTAAATATGAAAAAGGATACGAACAGTTTAAAGAGTTCCCTCTTCCTAAAGATTTAATTAAAGATGGGAAACTAAAAATTACATTTGATAAACCTGATGAAGAACACCTTAATTGGCGAAAACAATCAAGGGTAACTGATGTATGGATTATAAAGCAATAGCTTAATAAATATTGTCACATATTGAAAGCCTGGATTATTGAATGGTTGGAATAACTATTCTGTTTTTTATTCAGATACATTCAACCAAGGTCAGGTTGGTATGGTAAAATGTAAAAGGTATGATTCTAATTAAAATAAAAATTTCTGTCGTAATTTTTTATGTGGCTTTTTTCTCTTTTATCTTTAGTGGAATTTCCTGCCAACATAATATTATTTCACCCAAAGTAAGGGAAAGAATCAATTTTGATTCCAATTGGAAATTTCAGAAAGGCGATAATAAAGGTGCAGAAGCAGTTAACTTTAACGACAAAAACTGGCGTTCTTTAAATGTTCCACACGACTGGAGCATAGAAGGAAAATTCAAAGAAGATAGCCCATCAGGAAAAGGTGGTGGCTATTTAACAGGTGGAATAGGCTGGTACCGTAAAACATTTACTCTCCCGGAGGAATATCATAATAAAAAAAGCATCATTGAATTTGATGGTGTTTATATGAATAGCGATGTTTGGATTAATGGGAAACACCTGGGCAAGAGTATTTATGGATATTTAAGTTTCCATTATGATTTGACTTCCTATTTGAACTATGGTGATAAAAAAAATGTTCTTGTCGTGAAGGTAGATAATTCCGAACAGCCTAATTCTCGTTGGTATTCTGGTTCAGGCATTTTTCGACATGTTTGGCTCACAGTTACGGACAAAATACATG
>JAOZKQ010000358.1 GCA_029935275.1 Bacteroidales bacterium
GAAACTTTAATTTTTTTCCTTTCCTCAGTGAGGGGGTGACCACAAGTCACCCCCTCACTTTAATTAAAAACTAAGTTCAATACCCATATTTGTTAATTTAGCCTTTTCGTAAAGATTCTTGGCTATAATCAGGTCAAATAAAGCCATTCCTACAGATTTAAAAACTACAGTACCTGTGGTCTTTATAGAATGGTCTTTTTGAATCAGGCTACCCAAAGATCGTAGGTCTTTTTCTTTAATTATTCCTTTTGATAAAGGTTTTGCCAGGTCTCCCGATTCCTTTTTTGCCATGGGAGTATCATAATACACAGCTTCTGCACTTTGACAAACTACATCTGGGAATTCCTGCATATCAGACTTATAGGATCCGATCCCAATAAATAACTTATCCTGCACCAGCTCCATGCGGTTTGAAAAAACAGGATCTATAGCAGTAGTAGTACTTATCACACATTCTGAATCCTTAACAAGTGTATCTGCACTTTGAGTTATCTGCACCTCCAAATCCGGAAATTCATTTTTAATAATTCCCCCTATTTCCTTTGATTTTTCGGGGCTACTGTCATAGACAAGGAGCTTAGCAAAGTTTCTTACCGACCTGGCAAATTGTACCTGGCTCAGGCCTTGAACACCCGAACCAATAAGACCAACAGTATGAAGATTCTCACTGGAAAGCCATTTTATGGCTGCACCACCCACTGCACCCGTACGAAAGGAGGTTAATTTTGCTCCGTTAAACAAGGCCAGAGGCTCTCCTGTTTTCCCATCATTTAGCACAACTACCCCTTGAATTGAAGGAATCTGAATCTTACTATTTTCCGGAAATACGGATACCAGCTTGGTTGAAAAATAGTTTCCTGCAAAAGCTGGCATTAACAATAAAACATTATCACCCTGATTTACATGCACACGGTCTGGCATAGTGAAATCATCATTTTCCTGAATAAGGAAGGCTTCTTCCATGGCTTCCACAGCTTCACTATGGGTCATTAATTTATCAATATCCTTTGATTGAATAAATAACATAATTCAAATGTTAATTTCTATTTGATTTCTAAGAAGATCTTCTAATGTATCCCGTTTGCGGATTACTTGCATTTTATCTCCGCTTATCATAACTTCTGCAGGCCTGAACCTTGAATTATATTGTGAGGCCATGCTATAACCATAAGCACCTGCATGAGTGATAGCTAAAATATCCCCTTCCCTGATCTCATTAAGGAATCTGTCCTTAGCAAAATTATCTATTTCACAGAGATTACCTACAACCGTATATACCTCTTGCTTCCCTCCCGGATTTGAAAGATTTACAATTTCGTGGTAAGCATCATAAAACATAGGCCTGATCAATTGGCTAAAGCCTGAATCCACACCGGCAAACTTTACATGGCCATTGGTTTTTAAAACTTTGACCTGAACCAGCAAAGTACCACTCTCTCCCACCATAAACCGACCTGGTTCAAACCAAAGCTCAATTCTCTTATCAATTTTCCTGCAAAAATCATCATATTTTGGCTTCAGGGCTTTTCCCAGTTCAATCAAATCAACTACACGCTCGCCGGAATAATGTGGAACCTTAATACCTCCACCAAAATCTATATATTTCAGATGAGGGAAATTCTCAGCCAATTGAAAAATAATAGCTGCTCCCTTTAAAAAGATTTCCGTTTCCATGATTACATGACTGGAATGAATATGAATACCATCCACTATAATACCATACTTTTTGATTATTTTATGCAATTGGTCAAACTGGGTCAGGGAAATTCCAAATTTCGATTGATTATGCCACTCGGTAACCGCTTTTGACTTGGATTCAGCAATAATATGCGGATTTAGTCTAATAAAACAAGACTTTGAAGAGCCATATTCTTTGCCAAATTTCTCAAGATTTGAAAGATTCTCGATATTAATATCAGCTCCAAGAGTTACCGCCTCCACTATTTCATTAAAATCCACAAGATTGGGTGTAAAAACAATTTGTTCAGAGCTAAACCCCATTTGTAAGCCCGTTTGCAATTCAAGTATCGAAACAGTATCCAATCCTACTCCATTTTTCAACATCAGCTTCAGAATATTGATGTTTGAATTTGACTTCATGGCAAACATGATCCGCAAAGGAAAAGCCTTAAAAGCCTCCTTAAAATAAGAGATTTGTCTAAGGATAATATCTGCATCATAAACATAAAGCGGGGTTCCAAACTTATTGGCAGCATTTAATAAATATTCTCTATAAGGCATAAGCTTTAATGTTTTAAAGTAATTTCAGAAGCTACATTTCTAACCCTTTCCAACAATTCTTCCACGCGCCTTCTTTGCTTAAAATTATCCTTTTGGATCAACTTACTTAAATGCCAGTAAGCCATTCCCAGCGCTGTCCAACGGATATAATCCGGCAAACTATCTAATTCTGCCAGGCTTAATTTTCTTTTCTTTTGATAATTTTCCAGAAAAGTCTCAAAAAGAACAGGATCCAAATGATTATTAATATAACAAAAACCATGGATTGTCATTCCCACGTCAAACAAAAGAGTATCTATAGCAAACTCCTCAAAATCAATGATGGCAATCAGCTTATCTCCCTGAAAAAAAGTATTATCAGGAAAAACATCACCATGTATTAATCCGGTTGGCAAAGATTTATTCAATGATTGAGAAAGCTTTTTTGTCCAATTCTGAAACTCATCGGTGATAGCAGTATATGGATACTTATGGAAGTCCCCGGTGTCAATCAGATGAAAACAAGCATCGAGATTAATCTTGTTTTTCTTTGAAATATCCTCAAGATTATCCAGTGAATTTAATTTAGCAACAGCCAACGCAATTTCAACTACTGATTGCTTATTCAATTGAGGAATTCCCCCCGGTATGAAGTCATAAAACACAAAGCGCCCTTCCGGTAATTCTGTAAGAAAAGCACCATCCATTCTTTCCCGGGGATAGGCTGTAGGGAAATTTACTTTTTTAAGCAATTTCATTAAATTCATTTCCTGCAAAATACTCTGCCTGTCCTGCTCTACACAATTCCGTAGTAACCAGGTTCCTTTACTTGTAACAACCTTGAAATTCTCATTAGCAAATCCCTGTTTTATCATCTGGTAATCAATAAGATTACTAAACGGATAATAACTAAGAATTTTATTTAACAGATCATTGTTCATTAAACTGATCATTGAAAACTGTTAATTGCTCTCTATTACCTGGCCATCTTTCCTATAAACTTCAGCCGGACCTTTTAACAGCACGGCAATTACCGTAACATGCTCATCAAGGGTTTCTTCAGGAACATCAATATACAATAAACCTGGAACAGA
>JAOZKQ010000359.1 GCA_029935275.1 Bacteroidales bacterium
TATTATTTGTATAAATAAAACTACTGGTATCCTGTTAAACTTTTAAAATATTTTTGACAATATTTGAATGGATTAATTTTCAGCAATTTTATCTTGTTATTGTATGCCAAATCTACCTATTTTACTTGAAGATCTAAATACAATACTTCGTTATATTTTTGTTTTTAGCAGAACTGTAAAGATGCAATTGTCTGATTGTCAAATAGATATTGAATAAACACCAAATACGCTAACTATTTAATATTCAATATATTATAAAAGTTTAACGAAGTATTGTAAATATACAATGCAAAATATATGTGGTAGAGAAAATTAGAGCCCTGAAAGGGCAGAATATACCAGCCCAGGGCAACGCCCTGGGTATAGAGGTAGTGGATATAGCGGCGCGAGGAGAATGACATTCAGAACACTAATTTATAATTGCGCCGCAAGAAAGGGAAGTTTAAAATCATGATATTTAAATTAATAACATCTTAGATTATGTCTTTTTTTCGAAAATTATATATAGTCCTTATCATCTCAGGGCTTTTTTCATTATCCCTTTCAGCCCAAACTTCTGAAGAGATTAAACTAAGTCAAAAAGCAAGCAAGAAGCTTGAAAAAGGAAGCTCTTATTTCCCGGAATGGAAACACCTGGGAAAAATTACTATCGATTCAGTTTCAGTTTTAACTGACCAGTTTTCTGTTCAGTTATTTCTGAGTACCCCGGCATCATATATGCCGGTCAGGGAAAAGGACCTTCAGATATTTGAGAATTCAGTAAAAGACCAACTTGGAAGGAAATTCAGAAAATACAGTATCCAATTATTCTCTGATGGGCAAGAGCTTGAATCCCTAATTCCAAATTATTACAGGACCAACCAGAAAATTGATTCTGCCAGATTATCCATCAGTTCGGAAAAACCTGTTCCTCTGATAAGAAAAGTTGGTAAACCAGCATCAATTAATGGATTGAATGAAAAACATATTGCTTTATGGCATAGTCATGGAAAGTATTATGATATTAAACTTGACAGGTGGGAATGGCAGCGTGCCAGGTTACATACCACCGTAGAGGATATATTTCCTATGACATTTGTATTGCCTTACCTTGTGCCTATGCTTGAAAATGCAGGCGCCACGGTTTTTCTTCCACGGGAAAGAGATATACAAATAAATGAAGTTATAGTTGACAATGATGGATCAGCAGGTAATTCTGAAATAATTGTCTCAGGACTTGAGCCGGAAACTGTATCCAGCTATGGATTTGCAATGAAAGACACATTAAAATCAGGAGAGAATCCATTTTTGTTGGGTGGATATCTGAAATTCAAATCAACCTTAAATGATACAGCCTACCTGCAATATATCCCTGATATTCCTGAAACTGGCGAATATGCAGTTTATATTAGTTATTCTCAGGATAAAAATAATATTCAGGATGTTCCTTATTCTGTGCTCCATTCAGGGGGAAGAACAGATTTTATAATCAATCAGCAAATGGCTGGCGGAACCTGGATATATCTTGGGACCTTTCATTTTTACAAGGGGAAGAATCCAAATTCCGGTTCAGTAAAGGTTTTTTCTAAAAGCAAAGAAGCCGGTTTGATTACTTCGGACGCAATCAGGTTTGGTGGAGGTATGGGAAATGTAGCCAGAAAACCTTCAAGTGAACTGGTTAATAACCAATGGTCTTTAAAAAATAACAAAAATACTCCACCTGAAACCAATGTCAATCCTGATGATTTTACATGGAAACTGAGCAATAAACCCAGGTATATGGAAGCTGCAAGATATTACCTTCAATATGCGGGCATGCCTGACAGCCTGGTCTATAGCCTGAATAAAGGCAAAAATGATTACAATGACGATTATCAGTCGCGGGGGGAGTGGGTTAATTATCTTATGGGTGATCCTAATGGCCCTACCGGACATCGCAATACGACCGGACTTAAGATTCCTATTGACCTGTCCTTTGCTTTTCACACCGATGCTGGTGTTACTCCGGGTGATTCAATTATTGGCACACTTGGAATATATAGTTCTATTAGAGATGATGGAATATTTCCAAACGGCCAGTCAAAAATGGCCAGCCGCGATATGGCAGATATTATTCAAACACAGATTGTGAATGATTTACGGGCTACCGTCAATCCTGACTGGACAAGGCGTGGTTTATGGAATAAAGAATATTCTGAGGCCTATAGGGCAAATGTCCCAGGCATGCTACTGGAGCTTCTGTCTCATCAGAATTTGGCAGATATGAAGCTGGGCCTTGATCCCCGTTTTCGTTTTATTGTAAGTCGTTCAATTTATAAAGGTATTTTAAAATTTCTGGCATTTCAGGAAGGTAAAGAGTATGTTGTTCAGCCTTTAGCCGTAAATCATTTTTCAATAACGCATTTAAAAAATAAAACAATAAAATTAACATGGCAAGCCCAAACTGATCCTCTTGAACCAACTGCTATCCCAAAAAAATATAAAGTTTACAAACGTATAGGAGATGCAGGATTTGATAATGGAATAGCGGTAAATGACACAAGCATAGTATTAGATTTGGATGAGTACGGGCAAATTGAAAGTTTTAAGATAACAGCCTTAAATAATGGAGGGGAAAGCTTTACAAGTGAAATACTTTCGGTTGGAATTGCTAAAGAAAATAAGAATGTTGCACTGATAGTAAATGCTTTCAACCGAATCTGTGGCCCGGCATTTTTTGACAATGGGATAACAGCCGGTGTAGTGCCTTGGAAGGACCAGGGGGTTCCTGACAGGTATGAGTTTGGATTTGTTGGAAACCCTTATGATTTTGACAGAAGTTCTTTATGGAAGGACGATGACAGCCCCGGTTGGGGTGCAAGTTATGGGGATTCAGAAGGCAAAATAATCCCCGGTAACAGCTTTGATTTTACTTATACACATGGTGAGGCCATCATTGCAGCCGGACAATCATTTGTTTCTGTCAGCGATGAAGTATTTACTATGACTGGGTTTGATTCAAACCCATTTAGTTTTATTGATATTATTTTTGGAGAAGAAAAAAGCACTACCAGTATAATTGAAAAGGCAAAAGTTGATTATAAAGTATTTTCACCTGATATGCGCCAAAAGATAAGTCAAATCACGAATGAAGGTGGAAATCTATTTATTTCAGGTGCATATCTGGGCTCTGATTTTATTGAAAATGAAGATACCCTTGCCAGGAACTTTGCCAAAAACATATTGCATTATACCTGGAGGACCAATTATGCAGTTAGATCAGGGAATGTATATTCAACAGATTTTGTCCATTCAGATTTCAATCTCTCATTTAACTTCAATACAGAGTATCA
>JAOZKQ010000360.1 GCA_029935275.1 Bacteroidales bacterium
ATTTTCGTCTTTTAGTTCCTGTGTGCAATTTGCAAAAACAATTAAAAAAAAGACTATGATTAGTACTACGGTAACAGGCTGCTTTTTCATGACTATTGGTTTTAATTAAAAAAAATATCACTTCTACCAAATATACAACATTAAAAAGCATTTGTCAAGTATTTTATTTATTTATGGCATGAATATCTAACACTTTAAATATATATTAAGCGCGAAATAGTATCCTTATCTATTTTGATAAAATATATTTTCTGCCAAAATGGAGAGGAATAGAAAATCTAACTTATCTTTGAAGTATAGTTATATAGGGAAGGAAAATATTCAGGATGAAGCAATATGATATAGGCATAATAATTATTAATTACAATAAATCAGATTTGACGATTGCCTGTGTCAGGTCAATTATTGAACGTACTGATTCGAAAATCAATTATCAGCTGGTTATAGTTGACAATGCTTCCACTTTTGAGGATTTTTCAAATTTGAAAGAATCTTTTGATGCACCAGGTTTTGGGCATGTCAAGTTAGTCCGGAGTATGATCAATACCGGATTTGGCGGAGGTAATATGTTTGGGGTCCAGCATGTGGATGCCAGCTATTATGCCTTTATTAATAACGACACCTTACTGGTGAATGATTGTTTATCAATTTTAAAGAATTACATGGACAAGCAACCTGAGATTGCCGTTTGTGGTCCGGAAATTTTTAACGAGGAACAAGAGAGACAGGTTAGCTTTGATCATTTTAGCAGTTTACTAAGGGAGGTTTTAGGAAAAAGATTCCTGGAAATCATACATCCTAAAAAATCTCCTAACCGAAAGAAAAAATACGAAAAGCCACTGTTAGTTAATTATGTCAACGGGAGCTTTATGTTTTGCAGAGCAAATGATTTTCATAATGTTGGTGGATTTGATACAAATATTTTTCTCTTTTATGAAGAAAGTGATCTCTCCTACAGATTATTGAAACAAGGCAAATCAACCTGTTTCATTCCTGAGGCCAAATACATGCATTACCAGGGGAAAAGTTTACCTGATAATATTATTAGTAAAATAGAGCTTAAAACCTCCATGTTTTATGTGATACGAAAAAACCATGGTTATATCCAGTATCAACTATTACGTATAATTCTCCTGGTAAAATATGCATTCACCTGCCTGGTAAAACCAAAATACCTTCCCCTGCTTTATAGAATCCTCATTGGAATGCCTGTTTCCAAATCCATTAAGCAGCAGCAAAAAATAGTGAAATTTTAACATTCTCCCTGATGTCAACTTGATTTATAAGTGCATTTTTTATCGAGAAATGATATCTGTTATTCTTCATCAGGAAGGTAATACCCCTCTCTGGATAAAAGGTGGTTTAGGCTTGCCACACCATACACAACAATAGCTGTAACAATAGAAGTATGCTCCTGGTATTCAGGTATGCTTTTGTTGTACAGGTCCCTTTCAGTATGCCAGATCTCTCCATAACTGAAATTATAGCCTTTTGTATCGGCAGTGCCAAATGTTATGGTAGGTACACCTTCTACTGCAAATGGACCACTATCGGTACCCCAGGCCTTTTCCGGGCGTTTACGTGGTTTTCTTTTGGTCATGGTAAAAGGGAAATCCGGATTAATACTATTCAAAGGTTCGCATATTTTCTCCATATCATCCCACATAGCTTCAGAAACACTTATGCTATTGGCTACGGTAGGTCCTCCATCGCGATTGAACATATTTGAAATTTTATCCAGTTTGTCAGGATTCTTCTTTATCCAGCTTTTCGAACCAAGGAGTCCAAACTCCTCCCCTGCCCACATACAAACAAGAATGGTACGCTTGGGTTTTCCTCCGGCTGCCATAATTAAACGAGCGGCTTCCATTGCAGGAGTTAGTCCCGAGCCATCATCCACACCACCTGAAGCCACATCAAAAGCATCCAGGTGACCACCCATGATTACATACTCGTCAGGGTATTTTGTGCCGGGAATGATACCAATTACATTGTGATATTTTACCGGACCCATTTTAAAGTAATTTCGAATATCAAATTCCAAATCAAAACGCCGGCGTTCTTGAGCCATTTGTTCAATAATTTTATACTGGTGCTCATCCAGCTTAATATCAGGCACCGTAGGCAGTGTCTCAAAAGTAAGGCTATCGATATTCTTTCTGTCATACAATACTCTGATTGGAATTGGCGAAGATTGAATAATACCCAATATCCCGGCCTCTTTCATTTCCCTGTAAAACAAAGCCGGTTCCTCTTTTAAAGGAAGTAGTTCTTTCTTCTCACCTGATTCCCGGTTCATCCGGTTTTCTCTTCTAATTTCATTATTTTTCTTTTCAACTTCTGCATTTTCAGCAATTATCTCTGCTCTTTTTTTATCTGCAGTTCCTGAAATATCAATGGGCCATCCCTTATTTTCTCCTGATATAAGCACCCAGGCACCCTTTAATCTTCCTTTCATCCTATCAAACTGCGCCTGTGTTTTGGGCTCAATAAGAACATGTCCCTTTTGCACTCCTTTAGTACCGGATGTGTAGGAAGGTGTAGCAAAATGCAAATTCATTTCATCTCCTCCCAGCATCCGGCCAAACCATGCACCACGGTTAAAGCCAACCGGTACTTCACCGGCTTCATCCATTTCAACTTCCATTCCCCATTCCCGAAACTTAGCGGCACACCATTCAGCCGCATTTTCATATGCATCGGAACCTACCAATCTACCACCAAAACGATTGCAAATTACATCCAGATGATCCATTGTTTGATTATCGGTGGTTCCGATCTCAATGATTTGTTTCACGACCTTGCTATCCTGCGCAAAGCTTGAGACTGTTGGAACCAGCAGGTAAATTAATAAAATAAGGCTCAGTACTTTTTTCATTTTATTGACTTTTAGCTTATAAATTAATGATGAAATAAATTTTGAAAGTGGAAAAATAATTAAAATCCAATACACTATGGAATGAATTTTACAAAATTTCAAAAATAAAAATATTCAATTGATGTACTTTAATTTAGTAAATATTTATTTTTGATGCAGCAAAATGCACTTTCTATCGTCTTTTTTAATAAATACCCAATCATTAACATAAAAGATTTAATCCTATGAAGACAATAAAATTTATCTCTTTACTTCTTGCTATTTCAATTTCATCATGTATCTCAGGGCAGTTCAGCCCTAAAGTTACAGGCTCTGGTAAAGTTGTAACTAAAGAACGGCCAGCCGATTATTTCAACTCCATAAAAGTGAGCTCAGGTATTGATGTTTACCTTACCCAGGGCAGTCAGGAAAGCATTAAACTGG
>JAOZKQ010000053.1 GCA_029935275.1 Bacteroidales bacterium
GTAGCCATAAGGTTATGTTTACTAAAGTCAATAACAGCTGCCTCAGCAGGCGGATACTGATACATGATATAACGATCTTTGTGCTGCGAATAAATATACGCCAGGTCAAAGAAAAAGTGCTCATCCCTAAAGCCAAGACCCCCGGTTAGATTAATATAATTAGCATCACTATTTATTTCAGTATCAACATATGGACTTTCGTAGTAAGCAGCACCCACCCGGAATTTCATCATCCAAAACCGAAACTCAGCACCAGCCCGGAAATTTAATACACTCCTGTATGCATTATCTATGCTTTGATTCTCATCATAGAAGTCATAACCATCACTCCCATTTTTTAATTTCATGCTGGTATAATCGACATATTCAACATCAACTCCTATCAGAGCAAACTTTGCAATCTGAATACCCACATTACCCACGGCTTTTAAAGGTGTTTCTAATCCATACCTGTAATCCAGCATTGGAGATTCCGATTCATATTCATAAACACCATCTACCGGAGTATCAAAGCCTCCTTTCATATAGGTACTATAGTTTTCATCAATTTTGTAGGAATATGGGAAATGCACTGCAGCACCAATTCTTAGCAGTTGAATAGGTTTTAACAAAATACCCAGTTTAAAGCTATAGGCTGTTCCACTTACATTCAACCATTCATCTAATGTAAAATAGTCAAATTCCTGAATGTTACCAGTCTCATCCTCTTCATGATGAGTCATGTGCTGATTATATTTTAACGAATGAATGCCAAATGTTCCACCCAAATAAAGCATATTGCCCAAATTAAACCCCAGGCTAAAAACATACTCACCTATTCCACCTGTTGTTTCCAATATTCTTCTCTGTGCTTGACCATAAGTGGAGCTTGGATTGTCACCCCACATTGAATAAACGGTTTCATAATTAAGAGGCTGACCGTTTACTGTATCTATCATATAAACATCCCATGCAAGTCCTTCTTCAAATTCATAAAGATTATCCGATTCAGTACCATCAGCCCTATAAGCAAAATCATCCAGTAACGAACTATTCTGGTTTACCCCACTCATAATTAAACTGTTATTAAAATTCTTTTCCCGATTGTATCCAAGCCCAAAATTTATTCCAACCAGGCCCTGCTTTTTACCTGTTAAATGTGAATATACAAAACCAAGGTTCCCTAAATAAAAAGCCGATGTGTTATCATTTGATTTTTGCCCAAGATACTGTGAGGAGGTCAAAGAGTAATCCATTGATGGCGTAACGGTAAATTCGGATGAACGATAAACCCCAATGCCGGCAGGATTAATACTTAATGTAGAGAAGTCAGCTCCAAATGCACTAAAAGCCCCTCCCATTCCACTGGATCTTGCAGTACCTGTCGGGAAGATCTGAGCATATCTCAAAGCATCAGTCTCGTTCTGTGCATTTATTACAATTATACTTAATAAAAATGATATAGTAAAGACATATAACCTTTTCATGATTATGAAGTTTTAAGTTTAAAATAATTCAAAATATGTCAGGCAAATAAGGGAATAGATTATACTATCTTCTTCTTCCACCTGACCCTGAGGATCTGGATGAAGAACCGGAAGAACTACTACCGGATGAAGAAGAACGGCTGACTGTACCAGAAGAAGACCGGGATGGACTGCTACCAGATGAACGGCTACTGCTCCTGTTATAACTCCCACTGGAGCTACTCCTGGTTGGTGAAGAGTAGGTTGACCGGGTCCTTGATGGTGTAGAATACCCTTGTCTCTTAACAGTAGAACTGGAATTTGTTACCCTTGCTTTTGTACTCGACCTATTGTAGCTAGGATTTGTATTTGATTTAGGAGTAGAGTACCTTGGAATATACCTTTTCGTACTGGTATTTGTTGTTGATTTTTTTGTTTGTGTTCTATTGTTAACCCCGGCAGTTGTATTTGCTGACGAAGCTTTGTATGGTATTCGATTACCGGATACTGAAGCATTGGTCCTGGTCGGCGAGCCAGTTCTCCGGTAACTGCTATTAGCAGCTGACCTGCTATTATTGGGTATAACCCTGGTGGTTTTAATGTTTTCCTGGGAATTCATAACAGGACTACTGCTACTCCTTCTGGAACCTGTTAATTGAGAAGTAGATGCTATTGCAGAAGCAGATTTTGTACTTGCAATAGTGGCACCACCTCTCCTGCCACTCCTTCCAGCTGAACTGTTAGTGGAAGTATAAAAATTACTCGATTTTGCTCTAACATAATCAGAGTTTAATGCTCTTGCGGTTGAAGAAGATCTGCGACGTGAGGAATAATATCCACTTTCCGAATCGTCATAAATAATACTTCCACCATAATAACCGCCGCCACCATAATAACCGCCCCCACCATAATAACCGCCGCCACCATAATATGGATAGCAGGTATAGCATGGAGGGTAATAAGGATAGGGAGAGTAATAGCCCCCCATTCCATAACCAAATCCAAAACCCATACCAAAACCAATACTCATTGATAAGGAAGGTCCCCATGAACTATAATATGGAGAATAGTAGCCAAGGCCTACGGAAGATCCATAAAATCTATTAATTCGTGTTTCATAACTATTTGTGGGATCATCATAATTATTCTCATAATAATTATTTACAACAAGTTCCTTATCCCCGTTTTCATATTCAAAATCATCTAATGTTAAAGTATCTCCTTGTGATATTCCAACTACCGGCCCTGTAGGATCGGTATATTGAGCTGATTCCAATCCCTGCTCAGCGGCAATTGCTGTAGCTTTTGTTTGTTCTTTTGCTGCTTTTTTTGCGGCACGTGCATCATCCTTAGGAGAATAATAAGCATCATCAGCAAGATAGGTACTTGAGGAACATGCTCCTAGCAATAAAGTTATTGCTGCTAATATGGTAAATTTTATTTTCATAATTTGTCCTCCTGATTAATTCTAACTACATTCTTAATACTATAAAGTAAAACTTCAAATATCATACCAAAATGCATATATTTGGAAAATTTCTATAAAAACATTTCAAAACAGCCATATCACTCTGTAAAAATAAGGTTTTTTTTAAAACCTCAAACTTTCTTATAAACAAAAAATCGGGGAGCAAGAATAAATTTCTGCTCCCCGATTATATTATTGCTTCAAATCCTACTTATCTTCTTGTATTTCTTTCTGAAGAACTTCTGGTTTTTGCCTTGCTTTTTTGCTCCACAGCCCTGTAAACTTTAGAGTTCCGTGAACTCAGGCCTGCTCTTGCAGAAGCTACTTGTTTTGAAGAATTTCTAGTATTAGAATAGTTTGCAGACTTTTGTACAGGAGCCTGTCTGCGACTGGTTCCAGAGAAAGAGCCCGGTTTTCTATTGCTATTAACAACTCTTTTTGCCTTAATTGTATTATTGGTTCCTCCAGGTGATGTTACCTTACCTACTCTGGAAGAAGTATTGGAAACAGACCTGCGGCTATTATTTGATTTCGATACAGGAGTTGTATATTTTCCGGTCTGACTCCTGTAAGAATTTTTGTTCAGGCTCCCTGCAGGCCTTCTGGCTGAAGAACTAAGAGTCTTTGCTCCATTATTCTTAGATACAGATTTAACCTGGCTCCTGTTATACCTGTTTCCAGGATTGCTCACAAAATTACTCTGACTTCTTCTCTTATTGCTTACAGCAACTGGTTTCGATTGTGCCTCGCCACGATTCCTGTTGACCTTTGATCCAGATGAATATTTTTTATCGCCCCCATTTGAATAAGCGTAAGCTCTCTTGTAAGAATTTGAATAATTTCCTTTTCTGTAAGAATAGTAAGCTCTATTATAGGAATTATAATAATCAGGTGTACTCCTGTACCTATTATAATATGACCTGTAATATACAGGCATTACACAATAAGAACTATAATAACCCGTCCTGTAATAATAAGGCCATGGATTATAAAAGACACCTATACTGAACCTGTAATCATAATAAGCCATCTCCCGGAAATAATACCAGTTATCCCAGAAAGGAGTATAATAATTATTATATCCCGAATAATAATAATATGGAGCATAATAATTTACACTAACAGTTGTTCTGTGAAAGCGATTTATTCTGGCAGCATAACTAATGGATGCACCATAGTTTCCGTAATAATTACTAAGCTCAATACGAGTATTTGAACCATTACGATATCTGTCATTTCTAAATTCACCGCCATACTGTTCAGCTGCCGGTGACAACCCTGTAAGTGAAAGAAATAAAATAAGGGTTGAAATTTTGATGTATTTGTAATTTGTTTTCATGACACCCTCCTTTTTTAGTTAATTTTTATTTATTTTGCAACGCTTTTATAGCATTTGATCAATTAAGGTTCAAAATTCATACCAAAAATTAAAATGGCAAAAGTATTAACCAGTAGAAAAGAAGATTACGCACAGTGGTACAATGACTTAGTAATTAAAGCCGACCTTGCTGAAAATTCAGTTGTACGAGGGTCTATGGTCATTAAACCATATGGATATGCAATATGGGAGAAAATGCAGGCCCAACTTGATAAGATGTTTAAAGCAACAGGTCATAGCAATGCATACTTCCCATTATTGATTCCAAAATCGTTCTTCAGTAAAGAAGCTGCTCATGTGGAAGGCTTTGCTAAAGAATGTGCAGTGGTAACTCATTACAGGTTGAAAAATGACCCTGATAATAATGGGGTGATGGTTGACCCTGATGCAAAACTTGAAGAAGAGCTAATTGTTCGGCCAACTTCTGAAACCATAATCTGGAATACTTATAAGAATTGGATACAATCATACCGTGACCTACCCCTTTTGATTAATCAGTGGGCCAATGTTGTTCGTTGGGAAATGCGGACCCGTTTATTTCTCAGAACTACAGAATTCCTATGGCAGGAGGGGCATACAGCTCATGCTACCAAAGAGGAGGCCATTGAAGAAACTGGTAAAATCCTGGATTTATACGCAGAATTTGCTGAAGAATATATGGCTATGCCTGTGATAAAAGGAACAAAGACAGAAGCCGAGAGATTTGCCGGAGCACTTGAGACCTATTCTATTGAGGCTATGATGCAGGACGGTAAAGCGCTACAGTCAGGAACATCGCACTTTCTTGGTCAGAATTTTGCCAAAGCTTTTGACGTTAAGTTTCTTGATAAAACAGGGAAACTTGACCTGGTATGGGCTACTTCCTGGGGGGTTTCAACCCGGTTGATGGGAGCCCTTGTCATGGCACATTCAGATGATAACGGACTGGTTCTTCCACCGAAACTTGCTCCTATACAGGTCGTTATTGTACCAATATACAGAGGATCAGAACAACTTGATGAATTGGATATTACTGCAAACAGAATCAAAACAGACCTGGAAAATAAAGGAATAAGCGTAAAATATGATAACCGCGACACACATAAGCCAGGGTGGAAATTTGCTGAGTACGAGCTAAAAGGTGTGCCAGTAAGGCTGGCTATTGGCCCAAGGGATATACAAAACGGTACTATTGAAATTGCCCGTCGGGATACAATGGAAAAAACTACCCTTCCACAAGATGGCATTGTTGAACATATTGAAGCATTATTGGAAGAGATTCAGCTTAATATTTACAAAAAAGCCTATGATTTCAGGTCAGACAATATTCATGAAGTTGATACATGGGAGGAGTTCCGGGAAATCATTGGTAAAAAAGGAGGATTTGTTCTTGCTCACTGGGATGGGACTAATGAAACTGAATTAAAAATCAAAAACGAAACCAAAGCTACAATACGCTGCATTCCATTAAATGCCAAAAAGGAAGAAGGTAAATGTATTTATACAGGAAAGCCTTCCTCACGTAGGGTACTTTTTGCAAAAGCATATTAAGTTTCGCTAAATTTATAAATAACAATAAAGCCATGGCTGGTAATTCACAAGCAGAAAAAAAAATAATTGCAACGCTTTCAAGCAAATCCTGTTTAAAACAAGAAGTCTATGATAATACACTGGAAACATTTGATACTTTAAAAGATGTTCTTCAGGAGATTACTGTTGATTTTAACAGCCAATTAGTAGAACGTGATGAACGTGTCCGGCTTGAATACACAGATAATGGGGTATTTGTAACTCAACTGCGAGTCGCAGCAGATATCCTTATTTTTAGTATGCATACTAATATTTTTGAGTTCGACCGTGATCATAAGATCTGGGAAACTGAATACATGAAAAATGACCCCACTAATTCTTATTGTGGAATTATCAGTGTATATAATTTTCTTGTAGATTCCTTTAAGTACAATCGCATGGAAGATCTGGGGTATCTGATAGCCAGAATCTTCATTAATAAAAATCATCATTTCTTTGTGGAAGGAAAGCGTCAGGCAGGTTATCAGTATAAAAATTTTGGAAAAGCAGAAATAGATAAAAATATTCTGAGGAAGGTCATTGCAAATGCTATGGGCTATTCTCTTGAATTCGACCTTCTGGTTCCACCTTACGAAAATGTAAAAATTGCCTCTGTTAGTCACCTGACAGAAAAAATCAGTATTTCCAGG
Organism: Bacteroidales bacterium; assembly: GCA_029935275.1. GTDB lineage: Bacteria > Bacteroidota > Bacteroidia > Bacteroidales > VadinHA17 > JANTGF01. Next base: position 6,490 of record JAOZKQ010000053.1, read on the forward strand.
TTAAAAACCGGCAAAAGGCTTGGCTTCAGATTTAATTCAGATGACGTATTGGAAGATAAATAGCGAACACATTGGTTGAAATTGTCTTTTTCTTACAGAATTTGTTTATCTTTATAAGCTTGTGTATTTTTTTTCATGAATGGTAAGAAACCAGGTTCCTATGATTCCCAACAATCATTCCGGTTTGATTTCAACCTTGTTTGTTTTGATAATAAGTATCGGAACTTCCTGTGCCATATATGGAAAAAATATCAGCAATTATAAATCAGACACTATCTCTCTTAAAGCCGGGGAATTTATCATTTACCAGGATTCCTCATATTACGCTACTCATGACACTTCATTTGTTGTTCCTGATTACCTTAGTTATGTTACCACCAATGATATGAATCAGAAAACAGCACAAACCTATGACTCACTATTCAATTGGGCTGAAAAAAAACCATTAAGAAATAATCTGATCAGATTAATTGTTAATAAGAATGCAAGCAGTTCAGAGCAAGTTGCAATAAATGCTCCCAGCGATAAAAGATACATGCCTTACTCAGGAATGATCATAAGGAATATACGTATAGCTAAACTGGATCCATTTGGTGCCAGAATTAATGACACCATATTCATGGAAGGAACTAATCTGGAAAAAATACTAAATAGCACACATACCAAAACCAGAGATAAAGTCCTTATTAAGAGCCTGCTATTCAAGAGAGGCGACCGCTTGAATCCTCGGATTATTGCTGATAATGAAAGAATTATCCGAAACCTGCCTTTTATACAGGATGCAAAGTTAATTGTAATCCCTGTTTCTGAAAATTCAGTAGATATTCTTTTAATTTCAAAAGACCAGTACTCTATAGGTTTTGGGTTTAATGCTAATAGCTTAATAGCAGGGAGCTTTGACTTGTTCGATCAAAACTTTTTAGGTATTGGCCATAGAATTTCAGCTGAACTAATTTACGATTACAATCAATCCACCCAATGGGGCTATGGCTTTTCCTATTCATCACAGAACCTATTTGGCTCATTTATAAAATCAGAAATAAAATATAGAACAACTTTTAATACAGAAATAATAGGCATTTCAGCTGTACACCCCTTTCTAACCCCTGATACTAAATACTCATATGGATTTACTAATGAGGCAATTGACACTAAAGAAAACTTTGATACAGCACTATCACCCTATTCTTTAAGGTATTATTATCAGGACTACTGGTTAGGCAGGTCATTCAAGTTATCAAATACAGATAGCCGTATCATTATTGCGGGCCGATTTATTAATAACCATGTACATGAGAGGCCAGACATAACAGAAAATGATTATCATCATCTACAAAAATATGAGCTTTATCTTGGATCCATTGCCTTTTCAAAGGAGAATTTTTACAAAATGCACCTGATCTACAACTTTGGAAAAACTGAGGATATTCCCTTTGGAACATTGATTGAATTAACCGGTGGATGGGAAAGTAATGAATTTACTGACAGATTCTATAGTGGCCTGAAAATATCAAATGGTAAGGTTTATCCACATTTAGGATATCTATACATGAAAGTAGCTATTGGAGGGTTTTTTAATAACGAATTATTTAACCGTGGTATAGTTAACATCAATACCAATTATTTTTCAAACCTCATCCCATTAAGAAGGTTCCAACTAAGACAATTTATAAACTTCAATTATATAAATGGTATCAGCAGATACTCTGACGAACATATTTATATTCGTAACAATAATGGTATTAGAGGCTTATGGACACATCAAATTCTAGGAACACAAAGGGTTCTCCTGAATTTCGAAACCGTAATCTTTTCTCCCTATTATCTTCATGGCTTCAGATTTACATTTTACACTTTTGCCGATTTGGGTATGATCGGAGAGCAAGGGGAGAATATTATTAATAATGATATTTACTCTGGTTTTGGTATTGGCTTAAGGCTACGTAATGAGAACATGTCATTTAAAACCATCCAGTTTAGAATTGGCTACTACCCAATTTTACCAGCAGACTATGCTAATCATATTTTATTTGATATTGCAGGAGAAAAATATTACCGGCCAAGTCGATTTGATTTTTCACGACCTGAACTCCTGGATTACAAATAACTAATTAGTGCCTGTCCATAAAGTCGGGAGGTTGAACTAGAAAGTTCAAATTCAAGGCGTGCGATAAATCTAACCCGCAGTCCCGAAAATCGGGATGAGAATTTAGATTTTGAGCAACAACACAGAAGTTAGACTTTATGGACGAACACTAATTAGTATGTGTTTATAATATCGGGATATTATTAAATTGCGTTCCATATTATTTTTTTATTTTCAAGTTAGCTTTCTTACATGGAACGCTAACTTGCTATTCGTAACCATTCCCAGGGCTTCACCCCGGGCTAATGGTTTCGCCCACTTCGGGGCTGTGTTGTTCCTATTAATTAAAACTATTGACTTTATGGACGGACACTAATTAGCCTGAAAGGCTTCAATATCATAGCATAGGGCAACGCCCTATGACAGAGGTAAATATGAAAATTAGCCCTGTAAGGGCAGAATACAAAAAGAATCTGTAAACAAGTCCTATTTAATTGATTGTATTGCCTTTACTTTGCCTTCGCGTAGCTACTGTGGCAGAGCAAGGCCGACAGGCAGGGCTCAATATAACACCTCAATTGCAAATTTTCTGAATCAGGCACCGAGTTTATAGACGAACTCTACTAAAGATTCTATTTCAATTTAGAATTGTCCAGGATAAACTGGAAAAGATAAATCAGCATATATATTTAAAACATATATCTAAACTAATTTTCCATGATTAGTCAGTATTTCAAACTAAATTTTAAAATTCTTTGTGTTGTTTTTACATAATAAAATAAGTACTTTTGACCTAAATTAAAATTAGTATAAATTAAAATTAAGAAAATTATGGCTGTATTAGTTGGAAAAAAAGCTCCCTCATTCAAAACAACCGCGGTTGTAAATGGAGGTGAAATGGTTGAAGATTTTTCATTGGATCAATATTTAGGGAAGAAGTATGTAATCTTTTATTTTTACCCTGCAGATTTTACATTTGTCTGTCCTACAGAAATCCTTGCCTTTGAGAGGAAAATGACAGAATTTGATAAAAGAAACGTAGCAGTAGTTGGTTGCTCTGTTGATTCAAAATTCAGCCACTGGAAATATCTTCAAACTGAAGTAAATGATGGAGGTATAAAAGGAGTTAAGCACCCTTTACTAGCTGACCAGTCAAAAACAATTGCTGAAAACTATGATGTTCTAGCAGGTGAATATGAATATGATGACGATGGTAAAATTAGTTTTGAAGGCACCCCCAGGGCTTATAGAGGCTTGTTTTTAATTGACAAGGCTGGAATAGTCCGACACCAGGTTATAAATGATATGCCACTCGGAAGGAGTATCGAAGAAGCACTCAGGCTGGTTGATGCTTTGCAATATTTTGAAAAATATGGAGAAGTTTGCCCGGCAGACTGGCATCCGGGAGAAGATGCGATGAAAGAAACACAAGAAGGTGTGGCAGAATATCTGTCAAATCACTAAGTCGTTTTAATATTTCAGGAAGAAGAGATTGTCAATAAGGCAATCTCTTTTTTGTTTTCTCCCATCATTTCAGTATATTTTGATCGCAAATTTACACTTACAAAAGAAAGATGATTACCTCATTTAGAAAATTTATAACTGATAATGATCTTTTTAGCAAAAAAGATAAAATCCTGATTACTGTAAGTGGAGGGATGGATTCCAGGCTAATGGTGGAACTTTTCTCTAAAACTGGCTTTCAGTTTGGAATTGCCCATTGCAACTTCCAGCTCAGGGGCAATGAGGCCAACAGGGACGAACAATTTGTTAAGGATCTGGCCTTCAAGGCAAACTCCCCATTTTATTCTATCCGGTTTGATACCCTTAAATATGCCAGAGAGAATAAGGTCTCTATACAGATGGCGGCCAGGAATCTCAGATATCAATGGTTTGAAAAGACCAGGGAACAGAATCATTATGACTATATTGCATTGGCACATAATAAGGATGACCTGGAGGAAACATTTTTCATTAACCTCACAAGAGGAACTGGCATTAGGGGACTTTCCGGGATAAAAGTAAAAAACGAAAAGCTGGTCAGGCCACTTCTTTTTGCATCAAGAGCAATAATTCAACAATACTTAGAGAAACA
>JAOZKQ010000361.1 GCA_029935275.1 Bacteroidales bacterium
GGCGGATTAATTGTTGATGGGGAACCTTTTTTCCCATTTGGTTTCTATTGTTACTCTCCGGTTCAAAAAAGTATTGCAGAAGAAGAAACCGTAAATGGCTTCAATATGATGTCTCCTTATCAAAAGCTTGAGGACAAGACACTTGATGCCAGACGTGACTATATGGACCGCTGTGCAAGATTGGGGATGAAAGTACACTATAATTTATTAAGTGTTGCCGGTGGCGGTGGGGTAGGCTCAGGCCGGCCCGGTGATCTTACTCCCCACCAAAAAAGGGTACTACTTGCTAAAGAAATAGAAGAGTTTAAAGATCATCCTGCATTGTTGGCCTGGTATGTGTCAGATGAGCCGGTAGGCCATGGTTTTCCTCCGGAAGCTTTGATAGATATGTATAATTTTATCAGGAAACTTGATCCTTACCATCCCCTTACGATTGTTTTTATGACTCCTGCCAAAGCCCGGGAATATGCTGATGCCATGGATATTGTAATGGCAGATCCTTATCCTGTTCCAACTTACCCGGTTACGGATGTTGGCAGGGTTACAGCAAGATTGAAAAAGGAGTTCTTAATGGAGAAACCTGTTTGGATCGTACCCCAGGCTTTTGGTGGGAATGAGTCCTGGAGAAGAGAACCTACCGCTGCCGAGATACGTTCTATGACATATCAGGCATTGGTGAAAGGGGCCACAGGAATTCAATATTTTGTAAGGCACGGAAGCAATTTCTTTCCAAAATCAGTTGTAGCCTGGAATGAATGTTCAAATATTGCTCATGAAGTTGCAGAATTGACTCCGGAATTAACACAGGGTACTCTTGTAAGTAATGTAAAAAGCCCTACCTCCGGTATTTATGTCCGGGCATTGAAATACAAGGATTATCTTACTGTTATTGCTGTAAATGTTAAGAATAAGCCAGTGAAATATCAAATTCAACTGGATCAAACTTACCCTGATAAATATGCAAGATTGATTTTTGAGAACAGGAAACTCAGGCTTAATGGCCGTACGATTAATGATATGATAGAGGGATATGGTAGCAAAGTATATAAAATACGATTGAAAAAGGAGCTGGCAGGCATCCGGAGTATTCATTCTGAGAACATGTTCTATAACTCCGGGTTTGAGGAGTTTCATAGTCCGGGGCTGGTGTCCGGGGTTTATGCAAGAAATCATGGTGGCCCCGGGGCTACCTATTTTCTTGATTCAAGAGTATCCTATGAGGGGGCACATTCCATTCGTATGGTAACACCAGTGGATAAAAAGGGTGTTGGATTGTCATTTTATCCCATCGTGGCAAAAGTGGGTTATTCAGTTACTCTTTCTATATGGGCAAAGTCAAAAAAAGAGGGCCCTGCCTGGGAACCATTTGAACCAAATTTTCTAAAAAGACTGATTGAGTATTCTTTTGGATTTAACCAGAGCCAGCGGTTTAAAATGGGATTAGCAGGTATCGCTTACAAGGAGTTTGAGCTTACAACAGAATGGAAAAATTATGAAATGTCTGTATTCATAGACAGCATACCTGGCAGAACGGCCAGACTGAATCCATCTATTGAGTTATTAACAAAAGGTACAGCCTGGTTTGACCAGTTGGAAGTTTATCCTGATATGGAGCTATCTTCCACAGTCAGGGATACGATTGTTGAAGTTAAATTGAAAAATATAAAGGGGAAAGGGGAAATTTATTATTCCATTGATGGGTCCATGACGGATATTCCGTACAGTAAGTCCATATTGATTTCCAAAAGCATGGAGTTAAATGCTGCTATAATTGATAATGGGGAAGAAAAAGGCAGGCTAAGGAAAGATTTTGTAATTCATGAAGGCTTGGGAGCCAGGCTTGTTTTTAAATATCCTTATAGTAGAAGGTTTCGTTCATCCGGATCAAAAGCTGCTACAGATGGGCAAATTGCCAGCTCATATTATAGGGATGGTCTCTGGTTGGGATTCCTCGAAAAGGATGTAGTGGCTACTGTGGATCTGAAAAAAACCATTTTACTAAAGGAAATCAATGTGAGTTTTTTGCAATATTTACGACAATATATATTGTTACCCCAGGAGATTGAATTTAGTATATCCATGGACGGAAAGAACTTTGAGACTGTTTATTCTGTTTCAGATACATCTCAATTTAGCTTAGGTCAAATGCCTAATAAAAAATCTTATACAGCATATTTGAAGAATAAGGAAGCGCGCTATCTCAGAATTGAGGCGAAAAACCATGGAACTACTCCGGAATGGCTTTCTCCTGCCGGTAAGAAAATTTGGTTATTTATGGATGAGATCATAATTAATAACAAAAAGGGTCAGTAGTTGAAACTGGCCGTTTTTAAGTTTGGTTTTATTAGAGGCCCCCTTTATAAGGGGCAATATTATTTTACCCACGATGGGCATTCCCTTCTGAAAAATCAGATAATTTATTGTTAAGTTTAGAAAAATAGATTAATATATTTTTTCTACATTTGTTTCGAAAATTAAACCCGGATTGACTGAAAAAAATATAAATACCGATCAAATGCTTGTTAAATCGTTGCAGAAAGGCGATGTATTTGCATTTAATGAGTTATTTCATAAATATAGCCAGAAAGTTTATAATTTTTCCATTAAACATCTGGAAAATGAGGAAGATACTAAGGATCTTATTCAGGAGATCTTTTTAAAAATATGGGATAAAAGGGAAAAAATAGACGAGAACAAATCTTTTAATGGGTTTTTATTCACTATTGCATTAAATTCTATTCGAAATTATTTTAGGAAAAAAGTTAAGGATAGAAAACTAATTAATAGATGGCTTGAAGAGACAGAATCATTTTCGGACACAACAAAATTATCAACCGAGTTCAAAAGCCTGGAAAAGGTTGTTAACACAATTGTTGAACAGCTCCCCCCAAAACGCCAAACAGTTTTCAGGTTAAGCAGAAATGAAGGTCTTAGCAATGATGAAATTGCTAGCAGAATGGACATTCAAAAGAAAACTGTTGAAAATCATTTGAACCTGGCGTTGAAATATTTACGAGAAAAACTTCAGAGCCATTCTTTACTTGTTATCTTGTTTTTTATCTTGTTTTACTAGAAAAGTAGACGTCGAAAGTCTCATTGTCAAAAGTCAAAAAGTAAAATGAATAAAGATATTTTGACTCTATGGCCCCTTCGGCTTTTTGACATCTGTGAAATTTCACTCTATATCCCTTTCGACCCCAATATTTCTAACTTATCAAAATACCTGAGTTTTTTTATTACTACTCTTGGGTGTAAACACTGTTTGCTGTGTATTAATAAT
>JAOZKQ010000362.1 GCA_029935275.1 Bacteroidales bacterium
TTCAATTTTAAGGCTTGGCCTTGCTTCAATTTTAAAGCTAATATTACCTGTTAGCTTTTCATGCCCGGCCAATACATTCCAGGTTATTTCTTTATTGCTTCCGGGTGTTTGGTTTTTCCCAATAGCTCCTGTAACCTGCGTTATAGGAATGCCCCACCCATTTTCATCATCCGTTTTGCAATACACAAAAACATCATAAGTGCCCTGGCCGGATAGGTCATAATAAATATTTATCATTTTACCATCCTGTTCAAAACGGATATTTTCAACTTTTTGGGAAAAGGAAAATATCGGTAAAAATAGAATCAAGAGTGTTGTGTATTTTTGAAATGTATTCATTATTATTTATGTTTTTATTTATTCCTCCCCCTGCCCCCTCAAAAGGGGGATAGTTTTTTGTATTTTCCCCGCTGGTAGTCTGTCCTTTTATTGCGATAGGTGTTAAGTGGTAAAAAAACTATTCTTTATTTAACTGTCCAATCCATCCAAGTATCACTAACATCAGGGCTAACATTCACTTCCGGATCCTGTGATTTTTGATTTTCGCGAAGACTTTCAATGCCCACAGTATTTATTAAATAATCGGAAAGTTCTCCATAAGTAACATTCCCTTCCGTATCCTTTATTTTTTTGAACAGAAAATAGGAGAACATACCATGCTTTTCTTTATCATAGGGCAATGCAGTCTGTTTATCTGAACTGGCTGAAAACACAATCATATTCCCCATTGGAGTCTCCTCCTTCGGTTTAATAGAAATACTACGGGCAGCAAGCAAGCCCTGATCACGACCTCCTCCAGAGAAGCAGGCATCAAGGAAAACCGTTATACGTTTTGCACCTGTTGCACCAAAACCTTCATAGATATCTGATAATTTAATAGCTGAGGTGAGGTTTGTAGCATTTACATCCACGGGAATTAAATATGGGATCTTAGTACCTTCATCAGGATAACCATGCCCGGCATAGTAAAAAATAAGCTCAGCATCACTACCTAATCTCTTAATTATTTCAGTAACGAGTTGAATCTGTTGATTCATAGTCCCGGCAGTTGCATTCAAGTTAAAATAGGTATTCTTTTGCTCCACACCAAGTGTATTCAGTGCATACTGCCGAAAAGTTTGTGCATCATTTATTGCAAATTTCACATTTATTTCAGCATTGAGTGAACCGGAATAATCCTCATTTCCAAAAATGAGTGCAATACGGTTAGAATTCTTTTTAATATTGGTAGGAATATTCTTATCAACATCCGAAGTTAATGAACCGATTACAATGGGCACAACTGCTGCTTCCTGTCCTGTAATAACAAGTTTCTTATTCGATACTTGCTGGTTCAAAGTAAGTGAAATACTTTTATCTTCTGTATATTTGTTGTACTTTTCAATTAATTGAAAATTGAATGGGATCGTTTCAGCATTATATTGATTGTTGGTTACCAAATTAAAATCCATTAATTTCTTTTCTCCAGGAGCAAGGGTTCCTATTTCAACCGTTTCATTTGCTGAAAGGCAAAAAACATTCTCAGGAACAGGTAGGCGAAGTCTTACATTTTCGGCTGCTCCTTGTCCGACATTTTGTACCATCACCTGAAGATCGAAAGGTTTTCTTTTTAACAATGAGGAACCTGATTGGCTGCTTACCTTATAATCCACAATTTTAACCATTGGTGCAACAAATGATTGTGTAGTAACATCAATATATACAGGGTCAATACCAAACCCATTTGCCTCATTGATCCAAATTTTAAAAGAGGCTGTTCCCTCTTCAAGATTCATATTTCCGCTTACAGGTATTTCAATGGTTTGTGTTTTACCTACTTCCAGGCCACCAATACTATATTCCTTTTCGTAGTTAAGTCCGGACAAATGGTTCTGCTCTTCAATTTTTACTTTAAGATCCAAACCCGGGCCCATTCCGGTATTGTTAAGAATAAACCGGATATTGGTTGTCTCATTTGCGTTAATTTTATTATTGCCGTCTGTATCACCAAATGTAAGGGTTCCATACTCAATTTCAAGATAGGGAGGTTTGGGAGGGTCTTTTGTAATGCTGACAAATTTAGTTTCACTAACACCGGTTGCAACTTTCTGAGCTGTTACTAACATAGAAACACATACCAGCAGCGGGATAAAAAAGTTAAGTTTCCTCATGATCTATTTTTAATATGGTTACTACTAAAACGCAAAAATAAGAAATATATAAGAAATAACAAATAAAAATCTGGTGCAAATTAATTATATCAATTAGTATGTTTTAGTGTAAGTAATGAAATTGGCAATATTGTGACAGAATCCTCAATTTTAAATATAATTGAGCCTTTTTGATTAGGTTAAAATAAAAAATGTACTTTTGTTTGTCACATTTTTATAAAATACAATACTAACTTCAAAACAATTAATAAATTCAAAAATATAAAATTATGAAAAGTAAAATGAAATTAGTTCTCGGAATCGTGTTAATGTCTGCACTCTTTATTGGAGCAAATCCAATTTATGGCCAAAAGACAAACAAAGAGATAGAAAAGGAAATCAAATCAAAACCATCAAAGACAGCAAAAAAACAAGCAAAAGCATACAAAAAAGAAGGCTACTATACCAGCCCCGGACTTACGATGGAAAAGCTTATTGATAATTTAATGTATAAGCAATTGGAAACCAATGAGGACGGAGCTCCAAAGTATATGTTCGCTGAAGCTGTTTCAGTAGGTGAAACACAAATTGCAGCTCAACTTCAGGCACAGGAAGCAGCTAAACTCAACCTTGCCGGACAAATACAAACCGAAGTAGCAGCACTTATTGAGCAAAATATTGCTAATGCTCAATTAAATACAGAGGAAGCCACTTCGGTTACTGAGATAGCCGCTGCTTCAAAAAACCTGATAGCGCAAAGCATTGGCCAGGTAGAGCCTGTACTTACATTATATAAAAATATTGATAAAAATATTGAAGTCAGAATTACCATTGCCTATGATAAAAATGTGATAAAAGAACAAGCAAAAGAAACGATACGTAAATCTTTGAAAGAGAAAACAGATTTATTGCAGGATAAACTGGATACACTGATGGATTTTTAGAACAATCCGTTTTTATTACAAAAACACCTCTTTTCGCAAGGGGTGTTTTTAGTTATACACAAAAAAATATACTAAGCCTCTGTGAATTACATTAGCTCTGACGTTAAGTATGAAATTCGTTTATACAAAATAATTGAAATTATATCGAAGGCATAAAAGAGATAAAGAATCCTGGCTCTCCCATTCTATTAACTGAAAATTCAA
>JAOZKQ010000054.1 GCA_029935275.1 Bacteroidales bacterium
GCAGAAAAGGCACGAAAGCCGGTATGATATTCAGATAATTTCTGATTCATCATAACATTCTGGAACAGTGTAAGCAAACGGTTGGCAACATATTTATATCCGGGCATTCCTCCTTTAATGGCCCCCTTCCCCAGGATCCTTGAGCCAATTACTACCTCATAAACCCCATTGGATATAAGATAACACATTGAATGAATGAGCTTTGGGGTATATTGATAGTCTGGATGAAGCATAACAACTATGTCTGCTCCAATTTCCAGGGCTTTATTATAGCAGGATTTTTGATTTCCTCCATAGCCCTTATTCTCCTCATGCAGGATGATGTGTTGGATCCCAAGTTCTTTGCCTACTTTGAGGGTTTTATCACTACTCTGGTCATCCACGAGAATCACTTCATCTACAATGTCGAAAGGTATTTCCCTGTAAGTCTTTTCCAGGGTACGCTCAGCATTATAAGCAGGGAGTACTACTACAATTTTTTTGTTGTCAATCATTCTGTGCTATTCCTCTGGTTCAATATTTATTTCTCGTACAAAGAAAACAAATCCATTTTTTTCATACAAGCGTACGAAATTATTATATTTTTCCATGAACTGAGCCTCTCTGATGTTTTTTGTTGCAATATATACAGGTTTGTCAATATTTCCGGTTAATAACCATTCCAGGTTAGAAGAATTTGAGTTTTCAGGAAGGGGCTTCTTGAAATAGAAATATTGTGCATAGCTTTTGTATCCCCAGGTATGGACATAGCAATCTTCCCCGGCAATTTTCTGATAAAATTCGATTGCAGCATTTTGTGAATATTGTTCAATTTTAGGAACAATAAAGGTCATTGTAAGGTTGACAAAAAGCAGACTGCTTATGAAAATTCCAATAATCTGATAGAGTTTATTTTTAAAAAACCATAAAGAAACACTAATCCCAAGGATAAGCAGGAGACCAATTAAAAATTCCCAACCCGACCAATAAACTTCTGCTTGCAGGTTGGCAACAGCAAAAGCATCCTTAATATAATTTTTTGCAATAATCTGATCCTTATATTTTATGAAAAATTGCAGGGACATAAGCAGTAAGCCAATAATTCCTGTCATAAACAGAATCAAAGCTTTCATCCAGCCGGTAAAGCGAAGTTCGTTACGTATAATTTTGTAAATAACATAAGTGGCCAGATATGTAAGTGGGAAATAGCACATGGAAGAGTAGTGGACAATCTTCGTGTTAACTATAGTAAAAAGGATTAATACTACCCAAAAAGTAATCATCATCCAGTTCCTGAATGATTTTTGATTATCTGTATCATCTTTGAATTTTCGGAAAGACCGGATAGCAAATATGGAAGCAGGAAAAACCCCAATAAATAAAATAACAAAATGATACAAAAGAAAACCACCATGTCCGGCATCTTCCTGAGTGAAAAGACGGATCTGATATTGGATGAAATCATTAATAATATATCCATGACCCTTGATAGCCAGTAAAATAAACCAGAAGCCCCCAATAAAGCTAAGGACTAGCAAATAGCTTATAATAAAACGGAGCTTAAGAATTACCAGCCATTTATTATATAAAAGAACCCAAATAAATGTGATTAGTCCAAAGATGAGCAGAGCTACAGGCCCTTTTGTTAAGATAGCTAAACCAATAAATCCGGCTGATAAAATAATCTTCCAGGTATTTTTATTGTTGTTTTTAGCCAGGGCATACAGGTACATGTAATAGATTCCCAGAAAAATGAAAAGATTAAACCAGGGGTCAATGATTCCTGATTTAAAATATAAATTAGGTAGGAGGGAGCCCATATAAACCAGTACCCATAAAATTCCAAATTTTTCGTTGAATAGCTTTTTCCCAATAAAGTACAGAACCAGTAAAGTAATAATTCCTCCAATGGCATTTGGAAAGCGGGCAGCAAATTCTGTTACCCCGAATATCTTCATGGATAGTACCTGCATCCAGATAAAAAGGGGTGGCTTTTCCCAAAACGGAATAAAATTGATTTGAACATTTAAATAATCACCGGAAACGATCATTTCCCGTGCAGATTCTGCAAAGTTTATTTCATCCCAGTCAAAGAGATGTACTGAGCCCAGAAAAGGTATGAAAAATAATATTCCGGCCAGGATTATAAGGAAAGGATAAAGCAGATTATTTTTAGGAAGCATGAATCTATAGTTTAGATTTTACTAAAGAACCTTCATATTTCCCAGGAAGCTTTTTTTCAAAATAATAAAAAACCAAAAAACTCAGGAGCAAGCCAATTGCTGAACCCAATAAAATATCTTCCATAAAATGCTGTGAAAGATACACTCTTGAGAAAGCAGTTAATATTGCAAAAAAAGCAGTAAAGAATTTCCAAATTGGTTTGTCTGACACAAGGGATAGAAAAAAGAAAATGCTAAAAGCAGTTGCTGAATGTCCTGAAGGAAAGCTATGCATAGAATGAACCTGTACACCAGGGATAAAGTACAGGTCATAAATACCATCAAAATAGGCTTTTGGCCTGAATGAGCCGGAGAATACAATGTTTTTTAAAAGCTGAACAACTATTGTAATAAGTAAATTACTTATTGCCAATATTAAAGCTAAACGGTAAGAGATAAAAAGGAGAAAAACAAAAAGAACGAGGATCATCCATCCGCTACCCAGGTAAGTAATATTTTTAAAGAAGGTATCCAGAAATGGTGTATGATGTTTATTAATTCCGATATGTGAAGTATCTTTGTTATACAGCAATAGCAGAATAATTACTCCAATAAAAAAGAGAAGCGAAACAGCCAGAAATATTTTATTTTTACCTAATGAGTAATGCATTTAAAATGGATTGTAAGAATAGACAAAGCTAAAATATGATTTGGCAAAGATATACAATTGAATTTTTATATTTAGTAAAAACAAAAATGTAAACATTAATTGCCGGGATTATAGAATTTATGCACTTTTATTACTTCAATATTTATTTAGAATAAAAATGATTTGTATATTTACAAAAAAAATAAAATGTATTAATTTAATTTAAATTGAAGTTTATTATGGGAAATAAAATTTTCAAAGCTTTTGGAATAATGGGTTTAGTTCTGTTTTTCAGTGCTTGTTCAGGAGTAAAGGTTACCACTGATTTTGATAAGAATGTGGATTTTACAAAGTATAAAACCTTTGAATATTATGGTTGGGAAAAGGATAGTGATGAAATACTCAATCGTTTTGATAAGGAAAGGATTGAAAATGCATTTGGAAAAGAATTTCGCAAACGTGGTTTAAAATATGTTGAAAATGGTGGAGACCTGATCGTTACATTGTATATAGTAACCAAGCAAAAGCAACAAACAAGTGCAACTACTACAGGAATGGGTGGTATGGGTGGTATGGGTTATGGCTATGGTGGCTATTATGGTTACGGTCCGTCTTATGGCTGGGGCGGTGGTTATTCACATACCACTGTTAATACTTATGATTATATGGTTGGTACCTTAATAATTGATGTATATGATGCCACTGATAAAAAACTTGTTTGGGAAAGTATTGGTGAGGGTACTGTTGAAGAGGATCCTAAGAGAAGGGATGAATCAACAGTTATAACTGTTGAGAAAATTATGAAACCTTATCCTATTAAACCTACAAAGAAATAGGGAAAGAGTTGTATCTGATATTTGAAAAGGATCATGTACCTGTGTCAGGTAGTAATGATCCTTTTTTTTAGTATGATTTTTTCTTTTCTGGTTTTAGAAACATTGCCGTTAAAACAAATAAACTTTTAAATAATTGGGTTACAGATGAATAAATCAATTTATGTTATCTTCGTAATATTTTCTTTACTTTTTATTACCTGCTCATCTGAAAATGAGGTAGAAACAGTGAGAATTGGTGTCTGTTCAGATGTGCACCTTCCCACTATGCATGATGCCGAAAAAAGGATAACTTCTTTTATTGACAGCATGAAAATTGCAAAACCTGATTTCATCATTGAACTTGGTGACTTTGGAATTCCCACTGAAGAATATGCACCTTATTTTTCTATATGGAATTCTTTTCCCGGTCCTAAATACCATGTAATAGGAAATCATGAAATGGATGGGGGAACATCATTAGAAGAAGCATTGGCTTACAGAAAAATGAAGAGTTCATACTATTCATTTTTACAAAATGGCTTTAAGTTTATTGTGCTTGATGGCAATGATAAAGAGTTTGCTGAACAAAAAGGCTATAAATCTTATATAGGAAATGAACAATTGGATTGGCTACGCAAAGAATTAGAGGCTGCTGCTATACCGATTGTTATATTTTCACATCAGGGTATCGGGACAGATCCTGAAATTCCCGGAGAACGCTATTCAATAGGGAACTCTGAAGATGTAAGAAAGATTTTTAACGATCATAATAAAGTCAATAAAAGTAGCAGGGTTATTTGCTGCTTTAATGGTCATACACATAATGACTATGCTGAAGAGATAAATGACATTTGGTATATTACAATTAACTCCATGTCCTACAAATGGCTTGGAGAAGAGTATGAGCATATAAGATACAGTGAGGAAGTTGATAAAGAATACAAGTGGATTAAATTTACAGCACCATACAAGGAGCCTCTATATACAATAGTGGAAATTTCTACAAAAGGCTACATAAAAATGTCGGGTAAAAAATCTGAGTATGTAGGTCCTTCTCCATGGGAGTTAGGATATCCTGAACATCTTAGAAAATATGTTAAGCCTCAAATAACCGAACGCTTAATGAAATTTCCCACGGAATAGCATATTTCAATGTATCCCTTATTTAGTGTGTGTCCATAAAGTCGGGAGTTTGAACTAGAAAGTTCAAATTCAAGACGTGTGATAAATCTAAACCGCAGAATACTAGTGTATTTGAGGATTTAGATTTTGAGCAACAACGCAGAAGTTGGATTTTATAGACAAACTCTATTTAGAATCAATTTTTTCATAGTATAAGATATAAATATCTGAAAATACATATATTTGACGATCTTTTTAATTTAATTAAATTTTAAAAATCAAAATTTATGAAAAAATTATTTGTATTTATTGGATTGATGTTTCTTATGGGTGCTTACATAGCACCAGTGAATGCATCTCCAGATGTGAATGTTATTGTTGTTATTGATGACGATAAATGTGAAAAATGTGGTAAAGATAATTGTGATGGAAAATGTGAAGTAACTGCAAAGAGTAAGGTGCCAGCTACTGAAAAGAATGCCGTGAAATGCGATCCTACCTGTAAAAAGGCTTGTTGTACAGAGAAAAAATCAGCAGAATGTGATGATAAGAAAAAAGGAGATAAGAAGTAATTGCGAATAACATTCGAATCAAAAAAGGAGCCACTGGCTCCTTTTTTTTTATTTTTTACTTTCCTTCACAAAAGGGGGATGGGCTTATAATCCCAAATATAATTCTCAACAATATCTTAAAACAATACTACTGTTTTATTCATCAAGATTGGGTTCTTTTCCCAGAAAATTCCTAAACCAAAACTGAGTTTGTTCCCTTACAAGGTGCGTCCTTTTTGGACCACCCCAACCATGTCTTTTGTTGGGATACAGTAAAAGACTGAATTCCTTGTTATGATCTTCAAGCTTGTCAATAAATTTCATTGTATTTAACATGTGAACATTGTCATCGGTTGTGCCATGTGTAATCAGTAACTTTCCTTTGTATTGACCAGCCCAGGTAAGAGCAGATCCGTTTTTATAGCCTTCAGGGTTTTGTTCAGGGGTGTCCATATATCTTTCTGTATAAACATTATCGTACAGCCGCCAGTCAGTTACCGAGAAATTGGCGATTCCATGAGTGAAATAATCTGCTCCGTAGGTCAATGCCATACAGGTGGCATATCCACCGTAACTTCCTCCGGTCATGCCAATTTTCCCTGAATCAACAAAGGGCTTTTTTCTTAACCATTTTACCGCTTCTATATAATCATGCATTTCCCATTTACCAAGGTTTCTGTGCATCAGGGCAATTCCTTTTTTACCATGATGGCCAGTACCTCTATGATCAACTATAAAAGTTATGATCCCGTTTTGGGCAAGATAGTCCTGGCCAAAGCTTCGTCTAAAATAATTTCTTACAGATGGGGCGTTAGGCCCGCCATAAATTGTAAAAATTACAGGATATTTTTTATTTGGATCAAAATCAGGAGGCAATATCCACATAGCAGGCAATTCAAATCCATCTTCTGTGGGAATGGTAAACATCTCAACTTCTCCCCAGTTATAATCATCCATTGCAGGAAGTTTCGAGTCTCCTAATAACCGAATGGACTTTCCTTTTGTGCTTAATAATTCCATTTTAGAAGGGGTAGAAAAGTTACTGTAGGTATCATAAAAGTATTTACCTCCAGGAGAAACCACTGTTCTGTGGCTAGCACTTGTTTCTGTTAGCTTATTTAGTTTTTCTCCATTTAACTTGATTGAAAACAAATGGATATCTGTGGAAGTTCCTCCTGTACCTGTAAAAAACAGGGTCTTTGTTTTTTCCACTACCTGTGAAATTCCGTTTACCCTCCAGTCAAAGTTTGTTACCTGGCTAATCAGGTTTCCGTCAAAATCATAATAATAAATATTTCTCCATCCACTTTTGTCACTACGTAGCAGAAAGCCACTGCCATCTTTAAAAACATAAACATCTTCGAAAAATTCTACCCAGGAATCCTGTTTTTCAGTATAAATTTTCCTCACTGTTCCGTCTTCAGGATTAGCAGCATAGAAATTCAATTCATCCTGGTCGCGATTTAAATACTGATATATTAACTCTTTTGAATCATTAGTCCAGAATGGCCAGGCGACATAGCGATCATTATCTTCAAATGTATTTACCCAAATTGTAGTTTCATTATTTATATGAACAATTCCCAGGTTTACAAGAGGGTTAGGATCACCCGGCTGGGGATAACGGGTTCTTTCAATTATTCCACGGTCTCCTTCCGAGTTGAAAAGCAGAAATTCAGGAACGGGACTGTCATCAAAACGTAAATATGCAATTTTTTTGCTATCAGGGGACCACCAATATGCTTTATACCTTGAGCTTCTCCCCAATATCTCTTCATAATAGACCCATGATGCCCGGCCATTTAATATTACATCTGATCCATCGTAGGTGAGCCTGCTTTCTTTACCGCTTAGCAGATCGACTACATAGAGGTCATTTGCACGGGTAAATGCAAGTTTTGCGAAATCAGGTGAGAAAGCCGGGTTGTTAATTTTTTTTGAATCAAAAGTAATTTGTTTAAGTTCTCCTTTTTCCATTGAATAATAATAGAGATCCTGATCTTTTGTGAACAGGGAATGTTTCATATCATCAGATTGCACAATGGTCCTGTTAAATGAAAAGCCTTCCGGAAGATTTTTATTTTGTTCATTATAGTCAAAATAAACAAGTTCTTTCCCTGATTTTGCATCTACTTTTACTATGGCACTTTTATCATCAACTTTTTTGTTCTCCAGATAATATGTATCGTCTAACCAGCCCGTAATTCGGGGAAGAGGTTTTGTTAGTTTTGGCCGCTTCTTTCCATATGCTTCCTGATAACTCAGGTTTTTCTTTTGAGCAAAAGCCTGTGGCAAACTTATAATAGCAAGGCTTAATAAAATAATAATTGAAACTTTTTTCATAATAATTCTGGTCAAATGTTAAAACTAAGTTATTTGAAAATATGTATTGGCAAAAAAATAATTTGCCGGTTAATCTGAATGTTAAAATATTTCCTTACCAGATTTTAGCCTGGTTTTCCCTTGCTAAAAACATAGCATCACCCTGTTTAATATTAAAATTTGCATGAAATGATGGTATATTCCGTAGTGGGCCGTTCACCCTGAACTTCCCCAGGGAATGAACGTCTTCTTTGGTTCTTCTTAAAATCTCTTTATCACGCATATTTTGTGCCCAGAGGTGTGCATATGCCAGATAGAAACGCTGTTCAGGTGTGAATCCATCAATATCGGGTAATTCCTGTCCCATTATAGAAGAAGAAAAAGCGTCAAATGAAACATTCAAACCACCTAAGTCCGCGATATTCTCACCCAGGGTAAGCTTGCCGTTTGCATGAACAGTATCAAGCACAACAAATGAATCAAATTGCTTTACCAAAACATCCGTTTTCTCCTTAAATCTTTTTGCGTCTTCTTCTGTCCACCAATCATTAAGATTTCCGTCTTTATCATATTGTCTTCCCTGGTCATCAAAACCATGGGTCATTTCGTGGGCAATCACCATCCCAATGGCTCCATAATTTACAGCATCATCAGCATCTGCATAGAAAAATGGTGGCTGGAGAATCCCTGCCGGAAAAAGAATCTCATTCCTGGTGGGACTATAAGACGCATTAACAGTTTGGGGTGTCATGCCCCAGTCGTTAGGATCAACAGGTTTATTCATTTTATTACGCCTGTAATCAAAGTTGAACTTTTTGGCATTTAATACGTTTTGAACATAGCTGTTTTTTTCAACTATCAGATCATCATATGACCTCCACTTATCAGGGTATCCAATCTTTACATTGATGGCAGCTAATTTTTCCAAAGCATTATCTTTGGTTATGTCACTCATCCACTCAAGCTTTTGAATTCGGTTCCCTAATGAAACTTCAATATTATCAACCAGAAGCAACATTCTTTCTTTTGCTTCAGGAGGAAAATATTCTTTAACAAACATCTTGCCAATGGCTTCACCAAGAGCAGCATTTGTGGTATGTATTACCCTTTTCCAACGAGGTTCATTTTTTTCTGTTCCCTGTAGTGTTTTCCCGTAAAAGGCGAATTTTTCATTTACAAAATCTTTACTCAGATAATTTGCTGTGGCATTTATCAGGTTCCACCGGAGATAGGTTTTCCAGTCATCAATAGCTATTGTTCTTAGTAATTCATTTACTTCTTTTAGAAAATCAGGCTGATTGATATTTACTTCCCCAGGATCAGATAAACCAATTCCATCAAAATATTTTCTCCAGTTTAATTCCGGAACTATTTTTGTAAGTTCGTTCCAGTTAACTTTGTTATAGGTTTTCTCAGGGTCCCGGTTTTCGAGGCGAGTGTTTGATGCTTCTGCAAGGCATACTTCAATATCCATTACTGTTTTTGCATTTTGCCCTGCCAGAGATTCTGAATCTCCTAATAATTCAAACATCTTTTTAAGATGTACTTTATAAGACTCCCTGATTTCTGTTGATCTGGGGTCATCATTTAAATAATAATCCCTGTCGGACATGCCAAGTCCTCCCTGATAGATCTGAGCAATGAACATTTTGCTGTTTTTTGCATCTACACCACCAAAAAGAATAAATAAGGGATAAATGCCAAAAGAATGCATGGTAGTTATGGCCTCATCTATCTCATCTTTAGAGGAAAGTGCATCAATTTGTTGAAAATATTCAGAAAGGGGTGATAAGCCCTGATTTTCAATTTTTAAAGTATCCATCCCAATTGTATAAAAATCACTAATTTTCTGGGAAATAGAATTTTTGGCATGTTCAGTAGCAGATAAATTATTAATCAGTTCACGTATAATCTTATTATTTGACTCCTTTAGTTTATCAAATGTTCCATATCTTCCTTTATCCGCAGGTATAGGATTGTTTTTCATCCAGCCACCATTGGCATATTGAAAAAAGTTTGTGCCGGGTTCTGTAAGGATATCCATGTTATGAGGGTCTATTGCCATTATTTCGTGTTCTTTTTTTTCCTTACAACCCCAGCTTACAAATAACCCGAATATCAGAAAGATTATGAATACATTTTTCATTTTTTTTAGCTTAGATGAAAAAACCGGAAATTCCGGTTTTTTACAATTTTATTCAAATTCCTTAAAGGTCTCCTTGATGATGCCAATGGCTTCCATAAGTTGTTCCTTATTTATTACCAGGGGAGGGGCAAAACGTATGATATGGTCATGGGTGGGTTTGGCAATAAGCCCTTTATCCTTCATGGCCAGGCAAACATCCCAGGCTGTTTTTCCATCTTTAGGTTTAATAACTACTGCATTAAGTAAGCCTCTGCCTCTTACAGAAGAAATCATATCAGATTCGATTGATGAGAATTCGTCACGGAAGATCTTTCCTAGCTTTTCTGCATTTTCAGCAAGCTTCTCATCACGTACTACTTCAAGGGCTGCAATACCTACCTTGGATGCAACCGGGTTGCCACCAAAAGTTGAACCATGTTCGCCTGGTTTAATAGTCAGCATAATATCATCATCGGCAAGCACCGCTGAAACAGGATAAGCCCCACCGGAAAGCGCTTTTCCAAGGATCAGGATATCAGGACGGACCCCTTCATGGTCACAAGCCAGTAACTTACCGGTACGTGCAATACCCGTTTGAACTTCATCAGCAATGAACAGAACATTTTTTGCTTTACACATTTCCCATGCCTTTTTCAAATAACCTTCATCAGGTACATGTACACCAGCTTCACCCTGAATAGGTTCTACCAGAAATCCTGCTACATTAGGATCCTCCAGTTCTTTTTCCAGTGCTGTAAGATCATTATAAGGAATGGTTACAAAGCCGGGTGTATAGGGCCCAAAATCATTTTTTGCATCAGGATCAGTTGACATGGAAATTATCGTAATAGTCCTGCCATGAAAATTTTCGG
>JAOZKQ010000363.1 GCA_029935275.1 Bacteroidales bacterium
ATTGCATTTCGGGGGATCAATTGGCACAAAAAAAATTGTACAATCGATTTTCACCGGGAATGTATGGGGTGTGCCTGATGTATTCGAGAGATACAGAAGAAGCAAAAGATATTCTGCAGGAAGGATTTATCAAGATTTTCCAGAAACTGAATCAGTTTTCAGGAAAGGGATCACTGGAAGGATGGATGCGCAGAATATTTATTAATTCAGCATTGGAGAAATTCAGGGTAAAAAAGGCGATCCTGCTGGTTGATGAGGATATGGAAGTTTTAGCCGGGGAAGTAGATGATAAGATAATTGACCTGCTATCAGCAAAGGACTTATTGCAAATGATTCAGGATCTGTCGCCACAGTACAGGCTGGTTTTTAACTTGTATGCTATTGAGGGATATTCACATAAGGAAATAAGTAAAAGATTGAATATCTCAGAGGGAACATCAAAGTCAAACCTGTCAAGGGCAAGAAGTATTTTACAGGAAAAAGTAATAACTCTCCGAAGGTATGAATCAGGAGATAAATAATATGCAAAACAAAGAAGAGACACATATTGATAAGGTATTCAGAGATGGGTTGAAGAATTTTCAGCTTATCCCTCCACCGGAAGTATGGGATGGTGTAGCTATTGGTGTTTCTACGTCTTTCCGTAAACGCTGGGTTTGGATAGCCGGGGTTGCTGCTTCTCTTTTATTATTATTAACAATGGCCTGGCTAGTTAGCACACGTACACCAGAATCTTCTATCGTTGCTGATCAGACTATAATAAATCCTGAAAGAAATAATTCAAAGACTGGACCTATTGGTCAGGCAGAGAATTTTTCAGAAACTGATACAGATAATAATCAAGAATCCATTTCCGGTGTTTATGTTGAGTTGGCAAGTCCATTGGTTGAGGAAAATCAGCTTGCCGGTGTTGAATTTAATGAACAAGATCTAAATCCTGATAAAGTTAATAATAAGAGTAACTATAGCTATATTTCTTCACTGGAGGTGGGCATTCAAACAGGTAGTGAAGTTCCCCTTGATCTAAAGCTACCTCCGCTTAGCTCTATAGATGCTTTTTATATTCAAAATATTGAGTACAATAATAACTCTGATTTAAATTTTACCAAAGAAAAATCCAGCAATGAACCAAAGTGGGGAATGGGAGGAAGCATGTCACCTTTATATTCCTTTAGATACACTAAAACCGGAGAGAATCAGGATATGAGTTATTTTTATGATAGTGAAAATCCTGGCTATGGATTTACAGGTAGCATATCTGCTATTTATAAAGCTAAAAAGCGATTGACAATTCAAACGGGGGTACAGTTTTACAGGTCTGGAATTTCCAGGAACGATGTACTGTTTTTTAGTAATCCTGAAACGGGAAGTTTGCTTAAAAGTGGTATTCTTAGAAAAAATATTGCTTATCCCATTGAAAGCTCTCTAGGAACAATTACTTCAAGTGATAATCCTTATTATCTTACTGATTTTGTTTTACCTGATGGTGAATTATATACAGGAGATCTTTCTGCTTTACCGGAATTTGAGAAATATGAACCTTTTCAAACTTCTATTGTACAAAGTTTTGAATTTCTTGAAATTCCATTATTAGTCCGGTATAAATTAATTGACCGTAAATTTGGGCTGAATGTTATGACTGGCGTTGGTACCAGCTTTTTAGTTGGCAATGATGTATTTATGAATTATGAGGATCAGAAAGTAAGCCTCGGTCAAACGGACAATGTTAGTACTTTTAACTTTACGGGTTCATTAGGTTTAGGCTTTGAGTATTCATTTAATCCTAAGCTGTCACTTAATTTTGAACCAACTTTTAAATATTTTCTTAATTCCTTTAATTCAAGCCCGGAAGTTAGCACTCATCCGTATTTCTTTGGAATATATTCGGGCTTAAGTTTCTATTTTTAATCAATGTATTTTGGGATATAGATTTTTGAACTGAAATGGAATAAGGTTTCATTTTCCTGATTCTTATACTGTTTTTCACCTTTCTTTATTTCCCTGAAACTCAATATATACCCCATTGCTTAGTTGTTATTAAATCTTTGAATAGGCAGTTTTCTAAAAAATTTCTTCATTTAATAAGGCTAAATTACATGGTTTTGCCCGTATGTGATTTAAAAAAAGTACTTTTGCAAATTGCTTCCGGCAATATAATATGCTAAACAAAGAATTAGCTTGTTTGTCCGGTTTGCCATATTTATTGGTAGGGGGTTATTTTGTACATCAATAATGGTATAATTTTGTATTAATGAGAAAAATAAATAGAATGTTTTTAAAAAATAGTTTTCCGGGATTTATCATTCTGATTCTTGGAGGAATCTCGATATTCATATATTCTTTTTTTAAGGTAGATGATCCTTCTAAAGATGAATATCAGGAAATATTTAATCGTAGTTATGCAGTATTTGCTTTGGAGCTTCCTGATAAACTTGACTTTGCCGGAGAGGAAATGCCTTTGGAGCATTTTGATGTCAGGGAGAGCCTTGACCGGGAACTTCTTGTAAATACTTATTGGCAGTCGCAAACATTGCTATTTATAAAACGGGCTAACAGGTATTTCCCAATGATAGAGAAAATCCTAAGGAAGAATAATGTCCCTGATGATTTTAAATATCTTGCACTTGCAGAAAGTGGTTTGTTACAGGCTATTTCTCCCAAGAATGCGGTGGGTTTTTGGCAATTTTTAAAAGGTACAGCACGTGAATATGGACTGGAGGTTAGTGATGAGGTTGATGAAAGGTATAATATTGAGAAATCCACTGTTGCAGCCTGTAAATATTTGAAAAAGGCTTATGAAAGGTTTGGAAGCTGGACTATGGTTGCTGCTTCCTATAATAGTGGCAGAACAGGAATGATTAGGCAAATAAACAGACAGGATGAAAAAAATTATTACAACTTACTTTTAAATGATGAAACATCAAGGTATTTATTCCGGATAGTATCATTTAAAGTTATTTTGAGTGATCCTGAAAAATATGGTTTTTATTTTAGAAGTGAAGACCTTTACCCTCCTATTCGTACTGAAAAGGTACAGGTTGATTCTGCCATCCATTCAATGGTTGATTTTGCAAGACATTTCAACTTGAATTATAAGACCTTAAAATATTTCAATCCATGGCTGCGTGATAATCGTTTGACGAATAATAAAAAGAGGACCTATTTCATAGATATTCCTTTAGATGATGATTTTAGGACAGGAGCCTACGCTCCAAAATTAATTGAATCGAAGTAAGCTGTTTATAATT
>JAOZKQ010000364.1 GCA_029935275.1 Bacteroidales bacterium
GCAGAAGGGTGAAAGGCAGAAGGGTGATTGATGAAGCTTGAAGGATCGTTGAGGGTTGAACCACTAAAACCAAAAACGATTAATTCTTTTTATAAAAAGCCGGCCAGGAAGTCTCCGGTAAAAACACCAAGAAAATTACCTAAAACATATCCAGCCATACCAGCTGTAACACCAGTAATAATTACTTCTTTATTCTTAAGGGCACCGGCCACTACAGGTACAAATGGAGGTGAGTAAACCATTGCTGTGGAAGTTATGATAACGGTGTCCGCATCTATTTTAAAAATCATGGAAAGTAAGACATGCACAAAAAGGGAACCAAAAACAGCCATAAATACATAAAGAAAAAGCTCCAGATATTCAATCCTGAATAAAGTTGTCAAATCTGCCATAGAAGCAATTATAAGACAGAACATTACGATTAGGTACATCCCGGCCTGAAATGTTTTTTTTATACGGTTTACCCTTGGTATAAGTGAAAATGCAAGGCCCAGGGTAGTAACAGATAAGATAATCATGGTCGTTTCGTTTTCTTTGGAAACAAGCGAACCCAGAAATACAGAAATACCAACTACCAGAACAGAAAGTCCGAGCCCGGCCAGTATGTTCAATATTGCATCTTTACTAAACATGCCACTATAATCATCAATATCATCGGTTTGATCTTTAACATCAATGCTCTGGTCAAGCTCTGATTTTTTTTTGAAAGCAGGAAGAAAGAACAAAAACACCCTTTGTGCAATGGTAATCAGAAAAAACAGACAAAAAGCACCAATAATTATATCATAAGCATTAACTACCACAAAAAGTGTCGGATCCACCTCAAGGGCCTTTGCAATAGCAGCGACATTAGGTGTTCCTCCGGAATATATTCCAATTAACATACCGGCTACATCAGAAGGATCGATAATTTTATCCTTAAAAATGAAAAAACCAGCATAAATAACTATAAGAACCGATATTAAGGCCAGTACAACAGAGATAATGGTTTTTCCAGCCATCTTCAGCCATTTCCTAAGATCCAGGGAAAAAAGAAGTAATGGAATGGCAATGATCACCGATAGATCACTCAGGGTGGTTTGCATAGAGGATATTCTATTACGTATTAGGTCGTTAAGTGTAATTTTACCACTTTCAAACAAAGATTGCGCCTGTTCAGCGGGCAATATGAAACTGGTACCTAATAATACTTCGAAGCCCTCAGACCTTGCCGGAAAAATCCCAATACTGCCAATAAACAATCCCATTCCATAAGCAATAGCAACAGAGCCTAATTTATTTACAAGCGGGAATTTCTGTGTAAGATAAATAATAAAAGCCGGGACCAGAATGTAAAAAAGTAAGAGCAAAAAAAGTGTCATAGGTTAAAATGGGCTTTAGATAATAAAAAAGGGAAACTCAGGACCCACTTCCCTCAATCTTTAACCTGAAAGCTCTTGTCATACTGTGTCATAGCTCTCAGGCTCATTCCCATACTTGAGAATCCCCCATCATGGAAAAGGTTTTGCATGGTTACCTTTCTGGTAAGGTCTGAAAATAAGGATATACTATAATCTGCACAATCTTCAGCTGTGGCATTTCCCAGTGGAGACATTCTTTCGGTAAAATCAACCAGGGATTCAAAACCTTTAACACCACTACCTGCAGTTGTCATTGTTGGTGACTGGGAGATTGTATTCACCCTCACTTTCTTTTCACGTCCATAAATATAGCCAAAGCTCCGTGCAATGGACTCAAGTAGAGCCTTGGCATCAGCCATATCATTGTAACCATATAGGCTACGTTGCGCAGCTACATAAGAAAGAGCCAGAACAGAGCCCCAATCATTAATAGCATCGAGTTTATAGGCTGTCTGTAATATTTTATGAAAACTTAAAGCGGAGACTTCCAGTGTTTTTAAGAAATAGTTATAATTCAAGTCATTATAAACATTCCCTTTTCTTACGTTGAGTGACATTCCAATAGAATGGAGAACAAAATCTACTTTGCCGCCAAGAAATTCCATTGACTCGGAAAATACATTTTCAATATCACCAAGGCTGGTGGCATCAGCCTGAATCACTTTGCTGTTGCACTTCTCTGACAGTGCATTTATCTCCCCAAACCTCAAGGCTACCGGAGCATTTGAAAGAGTGAAAACAGCTCCTGCCTCATAGGCTCTTTCTGCAATTTTCCATGCAATGGATTTATCATTTAATGCACCAAAGATAATTCCCTTTTTTCCTTCTAATAACTGATCGTATATCATAATTCATAATCTTTTAATCACTCAAATATAAAGTAATTAATTAAAATATTGAAATAATTTAGAAATTGGCTTTTAGAAATAGAATAAAAGGATACAAAAACCAGGAATGATCAGTTCCTTTTTGATGCTTCAAGCAATTCCTTTGCATTTGCAAGTGCAGCATCTGTAAGTTCTTTTCCACTTAACATTTTTGCAATTTCCTCCAATCTGGCGTCATTTGTTAACAGGCGCAGATGCGTTTCGGTGCTATCTTTATGATCCGATTTATAAACCAGGTAATGATTTTGACCCTTACTGGCGATCTGAGGCAGGTGTGTAATATTAATTACCTGCATATCCTCAGCCATGGATGCGATAATCTCTCCTGTTTTATCAGCAATATCACCTGAAACCCCTGTATCGATCTCATCAAAAATAATAGTTGGCATAGAAACTGAACTTGCTATCAATGATTTAAGACTTAGCATAAGTCTTGATAGCTCTCCTCCAGAGGCTACTTTTTGCAGGTCCTGCAATACTGAATGCTTATTCGCAGAAAACATAAGCTCAATCTTATCCTTTCCGCTGGAAAGAAATGTTTCAGAATATGAATGCTTTATAGCGAACCGGGCATTAGGCATTCCCAATTTTCTTAATACTCCAACAATGTTTTTTTCAATAGCAGGAATAACTTTTTTCCGGCTTTCTGAAAGCTTTTCAGCAAGCAGTTTTAATGCCTGGCTTTGAACATCCAATTGTTTCCTAAGCTCTTCCAGGCGCAAGTCAACCGTAACTATGGATTCAATAGAATTCCCAAGATCCTCTTTTATGCGAATAAGTCCTTCCACTGAATCAACATGATGCTTTTGCTCTAATGAATAAATTAAATTTAAACGCTCCCTTACATCTTCAAGTCTCCCGGGCTCACTGTCAATACTATTAACCGCCTGTTCAAGTTCTGAATGCAGATCGCTCAACTCCACACTAATACTTTTAAATCTTTCCAGCAAACTTTCTGATT
>JAOZKQ010000055.1 GCA_029935275.1 Bacteroidales bacterium
GTTTTTTCCTAAATTAGTTAATAATAAACTTAATACTTACATATAAGATTTAAAGGTATGAAATTAAAGAAAAACATAGCAATCAGTGAATCGGGTTTTGTTTTTGATCCATCATCAGGAGATTCATTCTCACTAAATCCTGTTGCCATAGAGATCATGGAATATTTAAAAACAGATAAGGCCTATGAAGAGATCAATCAGCTTATTCTTGAAAAATATGATGTTGATCAAACTACATTCGAGCGTTATTATTATGATTTTATTAACACTTTACGTCAATTTGACCTTTTAAATAATGAGTAAAATAAAATTAACACTTGCTGTAACCGGTTTAAATAATACCGACAATCCGGGGCCTGGTATCCCTGTTATAAGGGCAATAAGGGAATCTGAAGATTTTGACCTTAGGATAATCGGTTTTGCCTATGAGACACTTGAGCCGGGTATTTACATGGAAAACATGGTAGATAAAACTTATATCATTCCTTATCCATCGGAGGGTGCTGAAGCCTTGATACAACGGATTGAATACATTAATTCAATTGAAAATATTGATGTATTAATCCCCAATTTTGATGCTGAGCTTTTCACATTTATGAAAGCTGAAGAAAAGCTAAAAGCCATCGGTATCCACACTTTTCTTCCTACCATTGAACAGTTTGAAGAACGACAGAAATCAAACCTTCCTGACTTTGGTAAAAAATACAATGTTAAGGTTCCTGAAAGTAAGTCCATTTTAAATCATGGAGATATTAAGAAAATACGGGAAGATTTTGAATATCCGGTAATGGTAAAAGGGAAATTTTATGATGCCTGGGTTGCTTATAATGAAGAACAGGTTAAAATACATTTTAACAAAATAAGCGCCAAATGGGGTTTACCGGTTATTATACAGGAATTTGTAAAAGGAGCCGAAGTAAATGTAGTTGCCCTGGGAGATGGAAAAGGAAATACCATTGGTGCAGTGCCCATGAGGAAACAATATATTACTGATAAAGGAAAAGCCTGGGGAGGCATTACCCTGGATGCTCCAAAAATGCTTGAGTTAACAAAACATATTATCCAGTCAACCAAATGGAAAGGCGGAATGGAGCTGGAGCTGATCAGAACATCCAAAAATGAATTCTATGTAATTGAAATAAATCCGCGTATTCCTGCATGGGTTTATCTTGCAGTTGGTGCCGGCCAAAACCTTCCTGAGGCCCTGGTTAAACTAGCCCTTGGACAAGAGCTTAAGCCATTTTCCAAATATGATGTTGGAAAAATGTTTGTCCGATATTCATATGACATGATTGTAGATCTTAAAAAATTTGAAGAAATATCCACAAAAGGAGAAATTTAAAACATATTAATAATAAATATTATGGGAAAATTAGTATTTGAACGCCCGATCATAAAGAAATTAAGTTCCGGAATGCCTAGTAAGTTCGGAATGAAAACAAAAATTGATCCAATTATAGAAATAGACAATAACCTGGTAAAAGACCTGCTCAATGAATTTGGTTCTCCTCTCTTTGTTATTTCTGAGAAAACCATGAGGAAAACCTATCAAAAAGCAAAAAGGTCATTTAGTACACGCTACCCCAAGGTGCAGTTTTCCTGGTCATACAAAACAAATTACCTGGATGCTGTTTGCCGGGTATTTCATCAGGAAGGTTCCTGGGCTGAAGTTGTTTCCGGATTTGAATATGATAAAGCGATAAGGAATGGCGTTTCCGGTGATCATATTATTTTTAACGGACCGGATAAATCAATGGAGGACCTGGAAAAAGCAGTGTTAAATAGTTCCTTAATACACATAGATCATTTTGATGAACTTTACAATCTGATTGAATTGGCTGATAAACTTGATAAAGTTCCTAAAGTAGCCATACGTGTAAATATGGATACCGGTATCTATCCACAATGGGACCGTTTTGGTTTTAACTATGATAATGGTGAAGCCTGGGATGCCCTGAACAGAATTATGCTTAGTAAAAAACTTGATCTGGTTGGACTACACACACATATTGGCACCTATATTTTAACAGCAAGTGCATATAATAAAGCTGCATCAAAATTGGCAGACCTGACTTCCGGACTTGAAAGAAAATATGGCCATATAATAAAGTATATTGATATGGGAGGAGGATTTGCATCAAAAAGTACACTAAAAGGGGCCTACCTTTCAGGAACAGATACAGCGCCAAGCTTTGATGATTATGCAGATGCTATTTCTTCTGCACTTATCAATTCAAGTATTAAACCTGAAAATCTTCCTTTATTAATTCTTGAAACAGGTCGGGCACTGATTGATGATGCAGGTTATATTCTGGGAACAATACTGGCAAATAAAAGACTGGCTGACGGTAGAAGGGCAACGATTGCAGATATCGGTATCAATTTACTATTCACCTCTTTCTGGTATGAACACAATATTGTTCCGGCTCAGCCCTTTTCTGACCATACTGAAGAAACAGCTATTTATGGTCCACTGTGTATGAATATTGATGTTTTACGGGAAGCTATTGATTTTCCTGCCTTAAAACCGGGAGATCATATTGTAATTAACCGTGTAGGTGCATACAATATGACCCAATGGATGCAGTTTATTACTATGCGCCCAAATGTGATAATGATTGATATGGAAGGAAAGCCATTTATTATAAGAAAAAATGAAACTATAGAAACCATTTTGGCACAGGAAGTGGTTCCTGCATATTTAAAATAATCGAAAAACACAAAAATGAATGTCGGCATAAATCAAAAAAAAGTACACACTTTTATAAAAGGCATAACCAGCAGTTACTCACAGGTTTTTTTCTCTGATAATAAAATCTTTGCTGTATTATTGATGATTGTGTCCTTTATTGATCTTTTTGCCGGAATTTGCGGATTATTTTCGGTACTGGTAACTTGCTTTGCCGCAAAATGGTTTGGATTAAATACAGAACAAATAAAAAAAGGAATTTACGGTTTTAACAGCTTGCTTGTTGGTTTAGGTCTGGGTATTTATTTTGCCCCTGCCTGGTTACTTTTTCTTGTGTTGTTTGTAGCAGCTATTTTTACCCTGTTTATTTCAGTGGCAATGGAGGGAGTTATTGGGAAATATGCACTTCCTTATCTTAGTATTCCTTTTATTCTTTCTTTTTGGACAGTAACTCTGGCCACAAGGGAGTTTACGGCTTTAGGGATTAGTGAACGGGGTATTTATAGCCTGAACGATCTTTATATCCTGGGAGGAAGTACGCTGGTAAATTTATATGAATGGGGGAATCAAATTGTTATCCCTCAATCCTTAAAAACCTATTTTATTTCCCTGGGAGCAATCTTTTTTCAATTTAATGTTCTGTCCGGGATTATTATTGCCTTTGGTTTATTGTATTATTCAAGAATAGCCTTTTCATTAAGTCTGATTGGCTTTTATGCTGCCTTTTATTTTTATCAGCTGATAGGTGCAGACATAACTGTATTTAATTATAGTTATATTGGTTTTAACTTTATCTTAACCTCCATTGCCATAGGCGGGTTTTTTATTATTCCTTCCAAACTATCCTATTTGTGGACAATCTTATTAATGCCATTGGTGGTAATACTGGTTATTAGTCTGAATAAGGTTTTTATGGTTTTTCACTTACCCATTTATTCTTTACCCTTTAATATTATCGTATTGCTTTTTTTGTATGTTTTGAAATTCAGAGTGAATAATTATGAGCATTTAAGTGAAGTAATTATCCAACAAAATTCTCCGGAGAAAAATTTATACTCTTATCAGAACTATCTTACAAGGTTCAGTCAGAAGGCTCCGGTATCACTTAAACTACCATTTTTTGGCGAATGGGTAGTTACTCAGGGGCATAATGGAGAGTTTACCCATCAGGGCCACTGGAAGCACGCCTGGGATTTTATGATCAATGATGAAGATGCTAAGATTTATACCGATTCCGGAGACTATGTTGAGGATTATTATTGTTACGGAAAGGCTGTTACGGCTCCGGCTGACGGAATTATTGAGGAGATAGTAGATAATGTTCCTGATAATATCATTGGCCAGGTTGATGTAAAAAACAACTGGGGCAACACCATTATTATCAGACATAATGATTCATTATACTCAAAATTATCACACCTGGTTCCTGGTTCTATTCCGGTTAAAAAAGGAGATAGTGTTACTAGCGGACAGGTGATTGGTAAATGTGGGAATTCCGGCAGATCTCCCTATCCTCACCTCCATTTTCAGTTACAGGCAACTCCCTTTATTGGCTCTTCAACAATTAATTACCCCATTGGTCATTACCTGGTATCAAAGGATTCCGATACAAAATTAATGTCGTACAATAATCCTGTAAAAGACGAAATTGTTTCTAATATTGTAAAAACACCTTTACTACAAAAAGCTTTTAACTTTATTCCAGGTAAAAGCCTGAAATGGAAAAAATCAGATTCTGAAGTTATATATGAGTGGAAAATAAATACAAATCCTTATAACCAATTATACATTGAATGTCCCACAACAGGTTCACAAGCCTTTTTTGAAGAGGATGAAGATCTGCTGATCTTTACACATTTCAGTGGGGATAAAACTTCTGTTCTTTATTATTTTTACCTTGCTGCATATAAAATACAATTAGGATTTTATAAAGATCTTCACATTCAGGATCAATATCCCTTAAATCTTGTTTTTAGCAAAAAAGCACTTTTCTTCCAGGATTTTGTGGCTCCTTTTTATAAATATCTTAATACAAATTTTGGAATAAAATATTCCGAGATAGACAATGAACTTTCACCCTCAAAGATTACCTTGAAATCAGTGTCCAGCAAATATTACTTAAAGAAAATCTTAAGCAAAACTCATTTTGAAATAAAAATAAATTCAGAAGGTATTGAATCTTTTAAAATGACTGAAAATAATAAGGAGAATATATTTATATGCGAAAAATAGTACACTCATTTCTAATCTTCTTATTGTTATCCCTTGTAACTTTTGGGCAGGAAACCAATACCTCCCGGAATTTTGAGAAGGAAACTTTTAAGTTGTACTCACAAAAAAACTGGCCCGAATTAATTCAGGTATCAAAAGAAGCAATTAAGGAGGGGTATGACTATTATTATATGAGAATGCGACTGGCAATTGCCTTTTATGAAAGGCATAATTATCATCGTGCCCTGATCCATTTCAACAAGGCTTACAAATTTAACAAGCATGACCCTTATCTGTTGGAATATTTATATTATGCCAATCTGTTCTCAGGAAGGCAAAAAGCAGCTTATGATATAACAAGCGAATTTTCTTCAACCAAAAAAAAAGAATTTGACGCTGCCAATATTGGTAAATTCAAGATTGGGGAACTTGGTATTAATACTGTTTTTAGTGACCTGGAAACAGGCCCTGAACTTATTTCTGATATTAGTCGTGATCAATTTGGATCACAAATATTCTTAAATGGTTTTACAAAAATTAATCTGGGTTTTAACCATACCGTATCCAGACGTTTCAGCTTATATTACCAGTATAGCTTTTTAATGGAAAACCGCTTTTATTTTTACCGGGATAACTCAACTGCTTACTATTTGCAAAAGCAAAAATTATATGAAAATCAGTTTTATATTTTGGGAAATGTTTATCTGGGAAAAAATTTCAACCTTTATGCTTCTGTGAATTACCTTCGGGGTAACATACCGGAATATAGTTCAGGTTGGGGTGCTTCATATTTTTATGCCCCCGGATTTAAATACAACGATTTTACCAGTAACCTGGCAATTTTTAAAGATTTTAGCTATGTAAGCTTTGGCCTTTCCATGACTTATTCCTACTTTCAATTTAACAGCTATGTGCAGCAGGGAGTTTTTATTCGTTACTATCCGCTTGGGAATTTAAACTTATATCTTACAGCCGGTTATCAGTTAAAACAAAAAGTGAAAAATGGTCAATTCTATGAAGATGGAACATTTTATGAGTATAAATTAGGATTTAAAATTATAGAACCACTCTGGATAGAGATTGAAGGAATGTCAGGAGACCTACAAAATGCATCAACACAACTGGGGGCAATAGTTTATAACAATCCTAATCCGGTAAATAATTCTATTGGGAGCTCTCTTCTGATTAATTTGAATAAGAAAAGTCTATGGTTAAAACTTTCTTATTATTACATAAATTCAACAAGCCATTTTATAACTGAAAACAATTTACCATCAGATATTAATACAGTTAATTATAATATTCATTCATTATTTGGAGGATTATCATGGAGTTTTTAAAAAGTAATTTAATAGTAATTTTGGTTTCTTTATTTTTCACACAGGGCTTATCCGCTCAGAATTTTAAAACTGAACTAAAAGCTTTTCAGGAAAGTTATTTACTGGAAGCGTCAGGAGAAACACAAAAGGCAGCAGATGCGCTCAAGACAGTTTATAAAGAAAATTCTTATGAAATAAATCTCAGGTTGGGATGGCTAAGTTATCAATCTGGTTTGTTTACTGAATCTCTGGCATATTATAGTAAAGCTGTAAATCTCAAACCCTTGTCAATTGAAGCCAAATTTGGATACATATACCCTGCTTCAGCTATGGGTAACTGGGATCAGGTAGTTAATCAATACAAAAAAATACTTGAAATTACTCCGGGTAATGCGATAGCAAATCATAGAATTGGTCTGATCTATTATGGCCGTGAAGAATATGATAAAGCATATAAGTATTTTGAAAAAATGGTGAATTTATATCCTTTTGACCATGATGCTTTGTTAATGTTTGCCTGGACAAATTTAAAAATGCTTAAAACACGTGAGGCAAAGGTTCTGTTTCAGAAAGCCCTGTTAAACACTCCTGGTGGCTCCTCTGCACTTGAAGGCCTGGATGAAACATTCTAAATTTTAGAATACTGCCAGACCCTGGGGGTAAAAATTATATTTTACGCCACATCTTTATTATATGATCTAAAATACTCATTTTGAATTACTAACAACCTTTATCATAATTATTAAAACCCAGAATTCAGGTAGATTGGAATCCTTTTTACTCCGTGCTTTAGCACGGTGTAGATTGTTTCTACATTATACATGGCTTTGGCCATTAATTTCTTCGAGAACCAAAATCTCTTTTATTCAAGCCAAAAAAACTTCCATCAAATTGTTTTGTTTAATGAGCTATTTATATGAGACTTCTACTCAAACCCCGACTTTCAGAGGGTGTGTGAAAATATCTTTTTATATGACTAACTCCGGCATTTATGCCGGAGATTAAAGACACAAAAACTCAAGGGGCTTCAGCCCAATTTACTCATTTTAAAGACTAAAGCCCATATTGGTTTGTTACACCTACTCCCTGGCATAAATGCCAGTGTTAGTCAAAAACCTCATTTTCACACAGCCTGTTTAAGTCTGGGTAAAAACAGGGCAATCGCAATATTAATTTCCCCATATTGACAATCAATTTGTTACATTCTGGTGAATTTTATCTTCTTTGAATTTTAAAAACCAATTCACCAATAATTTTATAATGCCTCAGCCCCTGTAGGTGATATTGTTATATTTTTTCATATGAATGTTTTGTGTTACCTTTGTAATTCTTAAAAAAGGATAGTTTTCTAATTATTTATCAGCTTTATAAAAACAATTAAAAATGTATAAAATAGTCTTACTTCGTCATGGTGAAAGTATTTGGAATAAAGAGAACAGATTTACGGGATGGACAGATGTTGATCTAACTGAAAAAGGGGT
The DNA here is from genome assembly GCA_029935275.1 of Bacteroidales bacterium. Lineage (GTDB taxonomy): Bacteria > Bacteroidota > Bacteroidia > Bacteroidales > VadinHA17 > JANTGF01. The sequence continues at coordinate 7,701 of JAOZKQ010000055.1, forward strand.
AGAAGAAGGTAAAGAAGCTGGAAAAACGCTAAAAGAAAAAGGATTTAGTTTTGAACTGGCATTTACTTCTTTTTTAATCCGTGCCAATAAGACACTGGAGCTGACTTTGAATGCAATGGGACTGGGAAATATCCCGGTTGAAAAATCATGGAGACTGAACGAACGGCATTATGGGGCACTTCAGGGGCTGAATAAGTCTGAAACTGCTGAAAAACATGGTGAAGATCAGGTTTTAATATGGAGAAGAAGTTACGATATTTCTCCACCGGCACTTAAAAAAACAGATAAAAGATATCCGGGAAACGATCCATTGTACAAAGATGTGGATAAAAAAGACCTTCCTCTTACAGAATGTTTAAAAGATACTGTTGAACGTTTTCTTCCTTATTGGAATGAGAAAATTGTTCCTAAAATCAAGGATGGTAAAAAAATTATTATTGCTGCTCATGGAAACAGTTTACGTGCATTGGTTAAACATCTTGATAATATAAGTGATAGTGAAATACTCAAAGTGAATATTCCAACCGGATTGCCATTGGTATATGAACTTGATGAGAATTTAAAACCCATTGACCGCTATTATCTTGGTGATGAGGACAAAGTCAAAAAAGCCATGGAAGCCGTTGCCAACCAGGGCAAAGCTAAATAGTGTCTGTCCTGGAAGTCCGTTTTTTTTAATCAGACACCGGATTTTATAGACAATCTCTAAATAATCGATTCATAGGAAAGTTACTTATTTACATATACCTATCTTCTAAATAATTACATATGGAACCAAATACAAAGTCAGAGAATAATCTGGAAAGTCAGAAGAAAAAATATATCGGACTTCTTATTGGAGTTAGTGCAGTCCTGGTTATTATTCTGGGTTATCTAATTTACATATATTTCGATCAGAAATCAAAAATGGTTGAAATGGAAATTGTGCTTACAGCTGAAAGTGATTCCCTGACAGTGGAACTTACCGGTTTATTATATCAATATGATACACTTAAAACCAATAATGATAGCCTGCAATTTGAAATGGGTATTCAACAGGATAAAATTAAAAAATTATTAAGTATTAATACCTCAAGTGCCCAAAAAATCAGGCTATACAAGAAAGAACTATCAACCTTACGGGAGGTAATGAAAAGTTATATCAAACAAATCGACTCTCTTAATACAAGAAATATTAGGCTAATAGCCGAAAATAAGGAAGTCAAATCTCAGCTTAATAAAACGCAGAAATCAAATATAGAACTAACCAAGATTAAAAAGGAACTAACATCCAAGGTTCAATTGGCATCAGTTTTACAGGCTAAAGACCTATTGGTTAGCACCTTGAATTCTAAAGGAAAACAAAAAAGCAGGATCACTAAAATTGATGTGATAAAAGTTTGTTTTATTTTACGGGAGAACCCGGTGGTAAGTGCGGGAAATAAAGAAATATTTATACGATTGATTCGCCCGGACGATGTAGTCCTGGCCACATCAGCTGATAATTTATTTGAAGTTAAAACAGAAGAAAACAAGGATACCGGGCAATTGGTTTATTCTGCCAGCCGAATTGTAGAATATCTTAACCAGGATATTGAAGTTTGCCTTTTCTATAAAAAAGATGCTATGCTAATACCAGGAACATACACTGTATTTCTATATGCAGAGGGTTATGAAATTGGGACAAGCACATTTTTATTAAACTAATTTTAACATTTTATATTTTATTTCCGTATAAATAGCAGGGCAATTGCCCTGTTATTATTTTAAAAAATATTTTCATGCGAATAGGTTTTATGATTGGCCGAATCGGGGGTGTGGATGGCGTTGCCCTTGAAGCCGAAAAATGGATTGAGGTTTTAGAACGAATGGGTCATGAAATATTTATTATTTCAGGCCAGTTTCAGGGCTGGGAAATAGATCCTGAACATCATACTCTGGTATATGAGATGTCATTTTTTTCACCGGAAAGTTATTGGGGACAGAAAAAAGCTTTTTTTCATCCTGATGCTAATATCGATGAACTATGTGAACATATTCAACTTTACTCCGGTATTATCGCTAATAAAATTATAAACTGGGCCCATAAAAATAAACTGGATCTTTTGATCTCTGAAAATGCATCTGCACTTCCCTCCCATCTTGAAATGGGAAAAGGAATTGCTATTGCCGTTGAAAATCTGGGTTTGCCAACCATCACCCACGATCATGATTTTGCATGGGAAAGAGGCGATCGATATGTTTCACCTCATAAAGAAATTAATATATTCATTGAAGAACTTTTTCCTCTTCGGTTAAAAAATTCCTTTTCTGCTGTTATTAACACACCTGCAAAAAATACCCTGAAAAAAAGATTTAACAAGGATTCTATTGTTGTCCCAAATGTTATGGATTTCAATAAGCAATTTGGTGTATTAAAAAATTCAAATAAACGTCTTCGACGGGATTTGGGCCTTGAAGAAACCGATAAGTTACTTTTTCAAATTACACGAATTGTAAAAAGAAAAGGAATTGAGGTAGCTATTGACCTGCTCCATAAATTGCAAGATAAAAATGTAAAACTTGTAATTACCGGTGATTATAAAGATGATGAAGGAAATATTTATTACGATGAGCTTATTAATCAAATTCATAAACTAAAACTTAATCAGCAAGTTATTTTTGCCAGCCAATATATTCAACATAAAGGTTTATTTGATAAAAATAACGGAAAATCATATTCACTAAGCGATGCTTATGCCCATGCAAATGCATGTACCTATTTTA
>JAOZKQ010000365.1 GCA_029935275.1 Bacteroidales bacterium
ACCAAAAATCTTCAAAAAACAAAAAAAGACAGTAGGAATTAGAATACCTGATTGCTTGATTATAAGAGAACTGGTAAAAGAGTTAGGTAGCCCAATACTTACTACTTCAATTCATGATACTGACGAACTAATTGAATACACTACTGACCCTGAACTTATCTATGAAAAGCACCAGCATTTTGCGGATGTTGTCATTGACGGTGGTTTTGGAAATAATAAGGCCTCAACTATCGTAGATTGCACTGAAGATGAACCGGTAATTATAAGGCAGGGTGCCGGTGAATTGCTTCTATAAATTTTCGTCCTATCGTTTCCAGAAAGACGGTGTAAATAAAATCAGAACAGTAAATAATTCAAGCCTTCCTATCAGCATCAAAGAAGATAAAAACCATTTTCCAAAAACCGGCAGGTTATAAAAATTATCCATTGGGCCAACCGCTCCAAGTCCCGGGCCAATATTACCCAAAGTAGTGGCAACAGAACTAAATGCGGTATCAAGCGATGGCTCCATAGTTGACATAATAATGACGCTAACCCCAAATATTAAAACATAAATAGAAAAGAAAGCAAGAATATTGGAAAGGATCTGAGGGCTCACCACATGATGTTTAAATTTTAATGGAATAACCGCATTTGGATGAACTAACCTTCTCAGCTCATAATAACCATTTTTTATAACTATCACAATCCTCATTATTTTCATACCACCACCGGTGGAGCCGGTGGAACCACCGAAAAACATCAAAATAAAGATAATAATTGTAAGAAATGGTGTCCAGCTCAAGTAATCAGCTGTAATAAAACCAGTTGTAGTAATAATTGAAACTACCTGAAACAAAGCCTCCCGGATAGAGATCCCTAGCGCCTCCCCTTGAAAAATGATGAGAGAAATGGCAATGAGGACTGAAAATAAAACCACAAAACCAAGATACCAGCGGAATTCCTCATCTTCCAGAATTTTTTTAAACCTTAAATGTAAACCAAAATAGGAAAGTGTAAAATTTGTCCCGGCCAAAAACATAAACAAAATAATTACATATTGAATAAATGATGAATCCCAATAAGCAATACTTGCCTGTTTGGTTGAGTAACCTCCGGTGGCCATTGTTGTAAAAGAATGACAAACCGCATCAAACAGGGTCATTCCCCCTATCCAGAGCAGGATAGCCTCAACAAGGGTAAAACCTATATATATACCCCATAAACGAATTGCGGTTTCACGGATACGGGGATGAAGCTTGTCAGGTGAAGGTCCAGGAACTTCTGCTATAAAAAGCTGCATTCCACCAATCCCTAATATTGGCAGTATGGCTATACTCAGAACAATAATACCCATACCTCCCATCCACTGGGTAATACTCCTCCAGAACAAGATCCCGTGAGGTAAGGATTCAATATCATTTAAGATTGAAGAGCCTGTGGTTGTGAAACCAGAAATCGTTTCAAAAAATGCATCCGTATAGTTATGAATTGAACCGGTAAAAATAAAGGGTAAACTACCAAAAAATGAAAAAATAACCCATACAAGACTTACAATAATATAAGCTTCCCTTTTGGAAATATTTTTATCAGTATTACGGGATAAAAAAAACAAACTTACTCCCACAACTGATGTTACCAGCGTAGCAAGTAAAAGCCCTTTAGTATCTCCTTCACCATAAAAAAGGGATATGCCTGCTGAAAACAGCATAAAAACCGATTCTATGATTAACAAAAAACCAAGAATATTAATGATTACACCCTTTTTAATTATTCTCATAACTCCTAACTAAAGAACTTTTCAAGCTTTTGCAAAGCTGAAGGTAAAGCAAAAACCACCACCTTGTCTTTGGGATGTATATGAGTATCACCCTGAGCGATAAAACTGGAGTTACCCCGAATAACCCCCCCAATGGTAGCATCCTTTGGAAATTTCATATCTTTTAACGGGCTACGTGTAATTTTTGAATCAGGGGCTACCACAAATTCCAGCACCTCTGCATTTGTTCCGGTAAGACATTTGATCATAGAAACTTTCGCAGCCTGAGTAAACCTAAAAATACGTCCTGCCGCTACAATTTTCTTATTAATAATAGAATCAACCCCAATATGTTCAGCCAGGTTAATATAATCCATATTTTCAACTTCAGCAATAGTTTTGTCAACACCCATCTCTTTAGCCAGTAAACATGACAAGATGTTGGTCTCCGAGTTCCCGGTAACTGCAATAAAGGCATCCATTTCAGGCAAACCCTCTTCCATTAAAAGTTCAATATCCCGACCATCACCATTAATAATCAGCGTTTTCTCAAGTACATCTGCCAGTTGATGGCACTTTTTAGTATTTATTTCAACCAGCTTAACATTATATTTCTTTTCCAGTTCCTGCGCAGTCCTCCTACCAATCCTGCTTCCACCCAAAATCATGATATTCTTGATATCCATGCTTTTCTTCCCTGAAAATCTCATCAGGTCATGAAAACCAGCTTTTGTACTGATTACATAAATATGATCGCCTATCTGAAATTTATCATTACCTTTAGGAATAATGGTTTCTTCATTTCTGGTAATTGCAACAGCCCTGTATTCAAGCAACCTTCCTTCCATAATCTCAGACAGTGTTTTATCAATGATGGTTGCATCTTTATCCAGCCTTAAAACATATAAAGAAAGCTTACCTCCTGAAAAATCAAAAAACTCGGTGGTCCCTGTCTGGTGAAGAAAACCTAAAACCTCACGGGCAGCAATTTTTTCAGGATAAATCATATAATCTATTCCCAGCTCAGTAAAATTATGTTTCCATTGTGGCAGAAGGTACTCCTGGTTATCAATTCTTGCGATTGTTTTTTTGGCACCTAACTTTTTACCCAAAATGGCCGAAGTAATATTCGTATCTTCAAGATGAGCCACTGCAATAAACAAATCTGTTTTCTGAATATTAGCATCCATGAGAGTTTCAAGCGAGGTAGAAGACCCATTAATTGTAAGTATATCCATATAGGAATCCACTTGTTTAAGTCGGTATTCATCAGGGTCAATAACCGTTATATCATGGTTATCATTACTCAGGATCTTGGCCAGATGTGAACCTACTTCACCGGCACCGGCAATAATAATTTTCATTTCTTAATTGATATATTTATTCAGAAAGTTACTCAATTTCAAACTTAACTTAAATTAGATATAAGAGAATAGTGCAAAATAATAGATATTCTCACTAAAATGCTCAAAGAATATC
>JAOZKQ010000366.1 GCA_029935275.1 Bacteroidales bacterium
ACCGGAATCTTTCCATGGGCATCAGGCCCTATATCAAGTAATAAATTTCCTCCATGACTTACAATATCAATGAGCATAAGGATCAGAGTTTGCGCCGAGTTATAATCCTCAATATCTTCCTCCCTGTTATAGCCAAAAGAAAAACCCATTCCCCTGCACTCTTCCCATGGCTTTTTAAATTCAACAGAAGCTTCATATTCCGTTGTAAAATAGCCACCATGCTTTTGCCGTACTCCTTTTCCCCAGCGATCATTAATTACAATTGTTTTGCCTACGGAAGATTCATTAAACAGCCAGGCCAGCAACTCCGGAGTCCTCCATTTCTCAGCCTCCAATTCCCACTCTCCATCCGGCCAGATAATATCCGGTTTGTATGACTCAATCAGATCCTTAAACTGCGGGTGAAAGTGCTCAGAAACAAATTTATCCTTATCAAAAACCCACAAAGGATGAAACCATTCATAGAGCGAATAATACAAACCAAACTTAATATTGGTCTTACGAATAGCCTGTTCAAGCTCACCCAACAGGTCACGATGTGGCCCAATTTCCATACTATTCCAGGGGAAGCCCCTGTCATTTGCTTCCTTGCTGGGCCACAGGCAATATCCATCGTGATGTTTTGAAGTAGCTACAATATATTTTGCCCCGGACTCAACAAAGAGATCTGCCCAGGCTTCCGGGTCATAAAGTTCAGCCTTAAACATTTCCCCAAACCGGTAATAAGTAAAATCTTTCCCGAAATTATTCACATGATAGTCGTACACCTCCGTACCTGTAAACTTGCCATTCCCAAAAAGGGTCTTATTCTGAAGCCAATACTGATACCATTCCGAATAAGTACCTTTTGGGCTCCATGCAGGAACTGAATAAGGTCCCCAATGGATAAAAATCCCGAATTTTGCATCACCAAACCAGGCCGGCACCGGACGGGCATCAATTGATTTCCAGTTAGGTTCAATTTGCTGTTGTGCCAAAACAGAAAAGTTTAATGCAAATAACATCCCAAAAAATAAAACACACTTTCTCATAATTTAAAGAATTACTTAATGACTACTTCATCAACAAAGATCCATGCTTTTTCCCCTTCCCCCGGATGACCCTGAGGACAAATACCAATATTTTTAGCATTTATTTTTATATACCTGAAATATTTATTATCAAAATTATACAAAGCATAATATGTGCTTCCTCTTTCTGCTTTCTGAAGCTCTGTAATATGAATATTAGTAACTTCCGTATAGCTTTCACCATCTTCTGAAATTGCTATCTTTACATTCTCCGGGAGGAAAACCCATGATGCGTTATTTTTGAAAAATCCGATTTCTATCTGTTCTGCATCCTGAGTTGAGCCCAGATCAATGGTGAATATAACATCATCGCCCTCAAACCCCAACCAACTTCCATCAGTAAAGTTTGATGAACCATGGATTCCATCATTAAGTGTACTAACTCCTTTAGCAGGATACTTTTTCGATGGTTTTGTTTCAAGTTCAATGTTTTTAAATTTCTTAAACTTAATGAAATAAGCCTTTGTCACAACCATTCCCTGCCTCCCCTTCAAAAAAGCACGTGCTCTAATTTCCTTATCTTTAGAAATTGTAAGAGAAGATTTATAAACTGCGGATCGTTTTCCGGGATCTGTTCCATCGGTAGTATATCTTATAAGCGTTCCCTTTGTTTCGCAGGTAAGAGATATTTTAATCATATCGGTAAAAGCAGCCTTCCTGACCTTTTCATTATTTTCATTTAAAAACAAAACAGGTTTAATAACCGGTACATTCTTATTTACAATTAAATTTAAAGGCAACCCGGCTTTCGGAGAGTTATTCTTAAGCCTGATTTTCAGTTCATCCATTTTATTCAGCTCTCCCACCTTTACTTTAGCCTTACCATATCCATTAAGGATAAAATTTTCAAGCTTAAGAGAACCTCCCAATACCTTAATTACCACTAATTTCTTATCAGTCTCGTCTGTTATGTTTACTGTTCCGTAGGTGTAGCCGTTTGACCAAAAATAGTTACCAGGGCCGGAATTAATACTCATTTCGCCAGTTACCGCGGAGTAATGAAAACCTGTAAGTGCCATTACTGCAGACCAACTGGCCATAGCACGACCATAATGATGCCCACACTCTGCTTCATCAAAAGGGCTTCTTTTATTGCCGTCATACCTGCTCCGGATACTGCTTATACATTTCAACCCGTTTTCCATCTGGTCCTCATATAACATCCCAACAGCTGCTGTATATTCAAAACCTGTCATTACTTCTGTAAAATAAGGAAAAGGATCTTCAGGCCTTGAATATGGGTAACTTGCCATTAACAATGCGGCTTCATCACCCAAAGCAAATGTCCTGAAACTATTAAAATGATCCCTCAGGTTCTCTTTGTAATTATATTTCATAATACTGTTCAGGGTTTTCTTAACATTACCAGGGTCAACCAGGTAGCCAAGACCTGTTATATGCGCCACATATTGACCCACAAGCTGATCAACCAGACAACCTTCTCCAAGTTGATATTCAGGATTAAAACTATCCTTTGCACCCATTCCTATGATTAGTCCCGGATTAATGTCATCAGCACTCTGAGGCAGCTGTATCTTATGAATATAATATTCCCCATTAAAAAGATTTTCGTCAATCCATTTACGTCCGTTTCCATACATAGCTAGACAGTTTGTAGCAAACTCCTTATCCCCCATATACTCAGCCATCTCAGCAACTGACCGCAAGGCACCAAGGTACCAGATACCCATTTGAGGGTTTGGCCCGTAATATTCAACATCCATAGTATTGTGCTGAACCCCCTCCATAACTCCATCCATATCGGCATCCCAACCACCTGGCAGCCAGCAAAATTCTAGAGCCTTTTTCACCTGTGGATACAAGTTTTTTAACATTTCATCATCTCCGGAAAGTTGCCAGTCACGATACATTTTCATAATAGCACCCATCTGTCCATCTGCTGCTGCCCTTCCAAAATTACGTATATTGTCTTTCGGAAGACTAACCCTGAAACTCATCAATCCATTATCATCTGTAGCCAGGCCAAATTCAATCTCCCTTCTTGTTTTGGCCAGGTCACCAAAAAGAAAACCTGTGGCCTGCTCATAATTCCAGACATGCGTACAAGAACCAAAGCAGCATCCCGAATTGTCATTGCATCCTTCCCATGCATAAAAATTTCCATCATCAAGGCGAAAACATGTTT
>JAOZKQ010000367.1 GCA_029935275.1 Bacteroidales bacterium
ATGATTGAATTAGGTCATGATGTGCGAGTTTTAGTAATCAATCCCTTAAAACAGCAATCTTCTAAAAGTAATCAAATTTCTGGTCAGTTTAATGGCATTAAGTTTAAATACACCTCTTTAACAACAAAATGGCCTAAAAGTATTTTATCCAAACTTAGTATTCAAATAAAAGGGGTTTATAATGGACTTAGGGAGTTATCCCTGTTAAATAAAACTAAAATAATTGATGCCTTAATAGTACCGGAATACTATCCCCTTAAAGTATTCCCGTTTATCCTTTTTACAAAAATTAATAAAATAACAATATTACATGAGTACAATGAATTTCCGTTCTTAAATCAAGAAGATACACTCTTAAAGCGTTTAAGGTTAAAAATCTATTTAAGATGGATTGTTCCCAAATATGATGGATTATTTTTAATAACAAAGGCTTTATTGAATTATTATAAACCTTATATAAACAAGAGGAGACTGGCTACTGTAGTTCCAATAATGGTTGAACCAGACCGATTTGTAAGTTGTACCAAAGCTTCAGATTACAAATTTCAGTATATTGCCTATTGTGGATCAATGTACACCAATAAAGATGGATTATTGATTCTAATTGAAGCCTTTAGCTTAGTTGTGAAACAGTACCAGAATTTACACTTAATATTAATAGGGGATAATAGTAACAAAGAAAAGTTTAACTATATAGTTGAAAAGATTAACAGTTTAAAGCTCTCAAATAAAATCCATTTTACAGGACGGGTAAGCCGGGACGAAATGCCAGGATTATTATGTAATGCCAGGTTATTAGCTTTATCCAGGCCCGATAACATCCAGTCCAAAGGTGGTTTCCCAACTAAACTGGGTGAATATTTAGCAACCGGGAAACCGGTTGTTGTTACCGCCGTTGGGGAAATTCCGGAATACTTAGTCGATGGGGAAAATTCTTTTGTTGCAGAACCTGATGATCATGTTTCTTTTTCAGAAAAAATAAACGAAGCCTTGAAAGATTATGATAGGGCATCGACTATAGGTAAGAATGGACAGGAACTTGCATTTGGAGTATTTAACTATAAAGTTCAGGCACAAAAGATGTTAAATTTTATTGATGAAACAGATTTATAATTTTCTTGTTCATTCTTTGCCAGGAGAAAATTATTATACAGGAGAAAATATTTTCTTAATCAATATCTGTAATTATTCTCACTAAACAGAATAAAAATGTAGTTTATGCTATTTCAATTTTTTAAAATATTAAATTATTAATACTTGCTTGATTATATGAGAGTTTTGACTGTATCAAAAGGAAAATCCAATCTATTAAGTCCGTTCGTTAAGGATCAGATTAATTCAATAAGAGAGCAGGGGGCACAACTCGAAGCATTTTCTATTAAAGGTACTGGAATAGTAGGTTATTTAAAAAATCTACCTCTTTTAAAAAGTAAAATAGCTGAGTATAAACCAGACATTGTACATAGTCATTATGGCTTAAGTTCCTTATTAAGTATTTTTCAAAGAAAAGTTCCGGTAATAATGACTTTACATGGTAGCGATGTAAACGATAAAAAGGTCAGGCCATTCTCAATGATTGCTTCCAAATTTGCTAAAAAAACTATTTTTGTCTCTCAGGAAATGGCCGAACTGGTAGGCCATAAATCTGCACTGATAATTCCCTGTGGGGTTAATCTAAATATCTTTTATCCCATTGAAAAGCAAGATGCAAGAAAAATTCTTGGAATGGATAACAATAAAAAATACATTCTTTTTTCTTCCTCTTTTGAAAACAGAGTCAAAAATTACCCTTTGGCAAAACAAGCTTTAAACCTGTTGGAAGAGAGAAACATTCATCTGCTTGAATTAAAAGGACTTTCACGGGAAAAAGTAGCACTTTTATTAAATGCCGCTGACCTTGCTTTAATGACTTCCTTTTCTGAAGGTTCTCCTCAGTTTATAAAAGAGGCCATGGCCTGTAATTGCCCTGTTGTTTCAACGGATGTAGGAGATGTTAAATGGTTATTTGGGAATACTCCTGGCTGTTATATTGCAAACTCAGAACCTGAAGATGTTGCGGCAGAAATCACTTTAGCTATAAAGTTTAATAAAAGAACTTTGGGAAAGCAAAGGATGTTGAAGCTTGGTCTTGATACCGAAACAATTGCAAATAGAATTATCGATGTTTATAACAATGTTTTATCTAAATAAAAACAGCTCCCCAACAGAATTAATAAGGTAGTTTCTCCATATGAAGATTCTTATTTATTTCGGACATCCCGCTCAGTATTTATTTTTAAGAGAAACTATTAAAACATTAATAGCTAATGGTAACCAGATAAAAATTCTTATAAAAACCAAAGATGTTCTGGAAAATCTTATTTTGAACGATGGTTACGAATATATTAATATATTAGCTCAGGAAAGAGGAAAAACAAAATTATCTATAGCTTTAAGTTTAATTAAACGAAGCCTGAAGATTTTACCTGTCCTGATCAGAATTAAACCGGATTTAATTATTGGCACCGATGCTACCATAGCTCAATTAGGAAAGTTGCTAAATATAAACAGGATTACCATTACAGAAGATGATTATGAAGTGATTAAAACCCTGGCAGATCTAAGTTACCCCTTCACTCAAACTATTTTATGTCCTAATGTATGTGCCGTTGGCAAATGGACCCATAAGAAAATTGGCTATGATGGATATATGAAATTAGGCTATCTGCATCCGAATATTTTTAGTGCCAACAAAGGACTTGTACTCAAATATGGCCTCACAAAAGATTATGTATTAATTAGATTAGCAAAGTTATCTGCCCATCATGATTTTGGTATTCAGGGAATTACTCATTCAACATTAGATAAGCTTATCAATTTAATTGAAAAAAAATCCTATAGAGTTCAAATTTCTTCAGAAGGTAAACTTGATAAGAAATATCAAGAATATCTTTTAAAAATTAATCCAAGTGATATGCATCATATTCTGGCCGGATCTTCACTTTTAATTTGTGACAGTCAGAGCATGAGTGTTGAAGCAGCTATGCTTGGCATACCATCAATTAGGTTCTCTGGTTTTACAGGTAAGATCTCAGTACTTGAAGAACTTGAACATAAATATGGCCTTAGCTTTGGTATCCATCCAAATGACCCGGATAAGCTAATTTCCATGACAGATAAGTTACTTAGTGAAACTAATTTAAAAGAAAACTTTCAGGTTCGTA